>NZ_DATGCW010000266.1:0-7280 GCF_035311605.1 Saliniramus sp. | reverse complement strand
AACAGGTCAATGCCGCGAAAATCCCGTCCGGAACCGTCGATGCTCCGGGTGAGGGCGCCGCCGCAGCCGCGCGCTGACCGATCAGGGCGCGCGCAGCGCCCGACGCACCAGGGATGCCAACGCCTTCACGTCGCTGATCTGTGCCGTGACGGGGAGAACGGCGATGTCATCCGCAAAACCCAGCCGCACGGCATCCTTCTCGGTGGTGATCAGGGTGAGGCCAATGCTCTGCGCCCGCGCACGCAACGCGGCGATCTCCTGCTCACGATAGTGATGGTGATCGGGAAAGGCGCGGCTCTCGGCCACATCCAGTCCCGCCTGTGTGAGCGTTTCGAAGAATTTCGCAGGACGCCCGATCCCGGCAAAGGCGAGATAGCGTCCGCCGCGCAGCTGCTCCAGCACATTCGGATCGGGCACGAGCGCCGCCTTGAAAACCGGCAATCCGCGTGCTCGCGCGTCCTGCGCGAGCACCGCCCCCGGCGCGCCCTCCCCCATCACGACCAGCGCATCCGCATGCTCCCATTGCCGCGCGAGGGGTGCGCGCAAGGGGCCGGCGGGAAGGCATAGCCCGTTCATGAGGCCGACGGCCCCATCGACGAGGAGCAGCGAAAGATCCTTGTCGAGAGCCGGGTTCTGGAAACCGTCATCCATGACGATGGCGGTCGCGCCGGTCTGACCGGCGAGATTGGCCCCGGCGGGGCGGTCCCCCGAGACGATGACGCGCGCCGTGCGTGCCAGCAAAAGCGGCTCGTCTCCCGCCGCGCGATGGTCATGAATCGCGGGATCGATCACGACCGGCCCGCGCAGATTCCCGCCATGGCCGCGCGTGAGAAAGCTGGGGCTTTCCCCCTCCCGCGCGAGCAGGGAGGCGATTGCGAGGGCGAGTGGCGTCTTGCCGGTCCCGCCCACGGTAAAATTGCCGATACAGATCACCGGCAGCGCTGCGCGCTCCAGAACGCGCCCCATGCGCCAGCCGGAAACGGATCCATAGAGCGCGGCAAGCGGTTTCAGCATCCGGGCGAGCGGTGATGGCGGAACCCGTTGCCAGAAGGCCGGGGCGCGCATCAGCGCTGCTCCATCTTCACATCCAGAATGAAGGGCTCAACGGCACGCAGCGTGCGATCGAGCGCACCACCGAGGGATTGCACGGATTCGTAGCCCGCCCGCGCCATCTCGCGGGTCAGCGCCGTATCCGCGATCAGATCCTCGAGTGCCGCAGCAAGCGCCCGCGCATCAGCGACGGGCAGCGCCCCGCCGGACCCGTCGAGCGCGGTATAGACCTCGTCGAAATTGTGCACATGCGGCCCGTGCAGTATGGCGGTGCCGAGCTTTGCCGGTTCGATCGGATTCTGCCCACCATGGGGGATCAGCGAACCGCCCACGAAAACCAGTGGTGTCAGCCGGTAGAACAGACCGAGCTCGCCGACCGTATCGGCGATGTAGAAATCGACCTCCCTCTCGGGCTGCTCACCCAGAGCACGGCGGGCGGGATTGAGCGCTGAATCGCGGGCGATCTCGGCGATGGCCTCGCCGCGATGCGGGTGACGCGGGGCGATGATAGTGATGAGTTTGGGATATTTGCGCGCCAGCGCCCGGTGGATCGCGACCACCATCTCCTCTTCGCCCGGATGGGTGCTGGCCGCGACCCAGACAGGGCGCCCGGCAATCATCCCCTGCAAGGCTTCGACGATACGCGGGTCGGCCGGCGGTGGCGGCGAATCGAATTTCAGATTGCCCGCGACACCGACGCGCGGCGCACCCAGCCGCTGCAACCGCTCGGCATCGGGCTTCGCCTGGGCGAGACAGAGCGAGAATCGCGACAGGAGCGCCTCGGCGAGGCGCGGCACGCGCGACCAGCGCTGAAACGAGCGCTCGGAGAGCCGACCGTTGATCAGGATCAGCGGCACGTTCCGCTGCTCGAGCGCGAGGATGGCATTCGGCCAGATCTCCGATTCGGCGAAAAGAGCGATATCCGGCTGCCAGTGGGCGAGGAAACGGCGCATGTAGCGCGGCACGTCGATGGGAACGAATTGATGGATCGCGCCGGGCGGCAGGCGCTTGGCGATGATCTCCGCCGAGGTGCGCGTGCCGGACGTGACGAGGACGGTCACGCCGCGCCGGGTGAGGCGTTCGATCACGGGCAGGATCGCCATGGTCTCGCCGATACTGGCCCCGTGCAGCCAGGCCAGATGCCCATCGGGCCGCTCCCGCCCGGCAAGACCGCGCCGCTCGCGCATACGCTGCGGATCTTCCTTGCCCCTGCGCCGACGCGAGAGCAGCACACCGGCTGCGGCGGGCTCGAGCGCGGCCAGGCCGTAATGATAAAGCCGCAGCAACAAGGGGAGACGGGGCGTGGAATGGGAGGCCATCACGACGACCCCGCCGCGCGCCCGGACGCCACAGCAGCGCCCTCAACGCGCAGGTCAGCGCCCGGATCGCGCGCACCGACAAGTGCATAGGCACGCTCATGAACGGCGTCGAGCCCCGTCTCGACCCTGCTGCGCAAGGCCTCGAGACCCTCGGCATCGAGATCGCGCGGAACCATGATCGGATCGCCCAGCACCATTGCACCGCGACCGAAGGGCAGGCCGATCGAGGCCTTGTCCCAGCTGTCGAAATCATGCCGCCTGCTGGTGACCACCGCCACCGGCACGATGGGACGGCCCGACAGCCGCGCGAGGGTAACGATCCCCTCCCCGGCGCGGCGCGCGACTTTCGGCACATCAGCCGTCATCACAACCATCTCACCCGCTTCCAGCGCCTTGAGCATCGCCCGCAGCGCCTGCGCGCCACCTTTCTCGCGCAGCCTGCCGCGCCCGCGATCACCCGAGCCGCGTATCGCGCGCACGCCCAGATGCCGCAATGCGATGGCGTTGAGTTCGCCGTCGCCGGAGCGCGAGACGAGGCTCGCTGCAGGGTCCTGCTTGCGTTTGGCGAAGTGGATCATGAAATGCTGGCCGTGCCACATAGCGGCAATGACGGGCATGTGCGGGCCGATGCGATCATAGGCGTCAGCCGGCTCGACGACGAAACGGTTCGTGCGCCGGACCAGCCCCAGATAAGCTGCGAGCAGAAACCCCGCCGCCTCCTGTACCGGGCGTGAGCGTCCGATCCGTTTCAGCAAAGACATCGTCGCCGCTGCTCCGCTCAGGGCTGCGGCGGATCGAGAAGGCGATGCAGATGCACGATGAAATAACGCATCTGCGCATTGTCGACGGTCGACTGCGCCTTCGCCTTCCACACCGCATAGGCACTGGCGTAATCGGGATAGATGCCGACGATGTCGAGCTCATCCAGATTGTGGAACTGCACCTCCTCGACGCCGGTCAGTTCACCGCCGAAGACGAGATGAAGCAGCTGTTTCTTGGTCGTCGTGACTTCGCTCATGGGTCGATCCACGCATTGCCGGGCCGGGCAGCCCGCGATTGGGTTCGCCGCGACCGGTCAGACCGCGCGGCTCTGTTCAGCGGCCCCCGTCATGGCCTCAATCAGCCGCGGATGCAAGATCGATGAGGCGGCAACCAACGCGCCATGGACGGGATTTTCCGCATTGTAGCGCGGATCGGTGCCGCTCATGTCGGAGACGCATCCGCCCGCCTCACGCAGAATGAGATCGGCGGCGGCGAGATCCCAGTCGCGGGCATTGCGCGAGACCAGTGCCACGTCGATATCACCTGCCGCGACGCGCGCAAGCCGCAATGCAAGCGAGGGGACCTTGGCCAGCGGCGTCATGCCACCGACCCGCCGTATCATCGCATCAATCATGGGCTGCGGCCCGGATATGCCGGCCCGGCGCAGATCGGCTGTCGATGAAACGGTGATCGCAGCGCCGTTGGCACGCGCGCCCTCGCCGGTCTGCGCTTCGTAGAGCGTGTCGAGCGCGGGCGCGTGCACGACACCCAGAACGGGCGCATCATCCAGCAGGAGCGCGATGGCGACGGACCAGTCCCGGTGGCCGGAGAGAAAGGCGCGGGTGCCGTCGATCGGATCAACGATCCAGACGAGGCGCGCACCGATGCGCCGGTCGTTATCCGCCGTCTCCTCCGAGAGCCAGGCGGCTTCCGGCAGAAGCTGCGAGAGGCGGATCTTGAGAAAGGCATCGACGGAGACGTCGGCCTCGGTGACGGGCGACCCGCCATCCTTCGACCAGATCCGCGCGCTGGTCTTCTCGCCGGGCCGGAAATAGCCCTGTGCGATCGCGCCGGCTTCCCGTGCAGCCTCGCGCAGGGGATCGGTAAGCGCAGCGATGCGGTATGCAGTATCGTCTGTCGAGAACGCCATGCGAATCCGTAAGCCGAAGCCATAAACTCAAAGTACTAAGCTGATTCGGCTAAAAAAGGGTGATGAAAGCGCCTGAACCGCGCCGGGCACCCGGGTTACCCACATCTTCCTGTGCACACGGTGACCCGCGCACCGATGCGGCCTGATGACCGGCAGATAGAGTGCCCCTTGCCGCGTTGCAAGATCCGGCGCCGCGAGATGCCCCGCGTTCCCGTGATCCGGCATGCATGACGAGGCGCCGAAGGGCCCATGCTCCGACGAGGCCCCCGCGCTGCACGGCGCAGGTTTGACGGGGGCTCACCGATCCGGCGCGTCCGGGTCATGATCCGATCGAGACATGCACCTTCCGACCGGTCCGCATGATCATGTCCGCCAAGGCATCAATGGTAAAGTTCTGTGTCTTCTTGCGCATGACGTCCGACACACGAGGTCGCGAAATGCCCAGAATGACAGCCGCTTCCGCCTGCTTCAGTTTTTCGCGCTTTTTCCAGGCGTGAAGCTCTTCCATCAGCGAAATCTTGATGGCCAGCTTCTCCTCGATGATCGCCCGGGACCGCGCCTGAAGATCCCGTGCTTCCTGCTCATTAAAGCCGAGATCGGCAAACACGTTGCCGTCGGCGGGCGTGACATGCGTCACACCATCCTCGGAATTCATTTCGCCCTCCTCTCCTGCAAGACGTGCTTGTAGCGTGTTTTCGCAATATCAATATCGTTCTTGCTGGTTCTGTTCGACTTCTTCTTGAAGCAGTGCAGCACGTGGACGGCTTCGCCGAATTTTGCGACATACATGACCCGAAACCAGCCATCGTCCAGATTGATCCGGATCTCCTTCGGGCCCGACCCAACCATCTCGAAGGGGCTCAAATCATCCGGTTCGAGTCCTGACTGGGCCCGGTCAAATTGATGGCATGCCTCTCGCTTCGCGCTCTCCAAAAATTGCATAAATATTTGATATCATTCAGTGAAGAACCCATCCAGACAATGGGTTTCCTGATGGTGTTGGCCTTTGCCATTTGCGCCCCGCATGTATCAACACTTGTACACTCATGCAAGAATTTTGCGTCGCTCGTCAGCTTGGTGCGCAAAGCATGAGGAATCGAAAAGAAGCTCTGATTCACCAATAACCCGCGCCGGGAGGGCGCCACTGATCCCGGCTTGCCTGCTTTTCACGCATTTGAATTGCATGGCAATCCAGCGTCGCCATATCGTTTCATCCCCACACACCGCCGCTCTGCGCGACGGCAAACCCTTCATCATGCTTGCAATCGCACGGAAAAGGCTGTATCGCCCCAACAACGTCGTCTCCGGCCGGGGGCTGAACGGATGGCGCGCGTCTGCGCGCAGGGCTCTTGCGGTCCGGCATCCTGTGTCTCCGCCTTCGATCAACCGCTCGGGCCTTGGCAGGCTCGAAGGGCTTGGCGCCGGGTCACGTTCGATGAAACGCAGTTGGAAAGGCCAAATATGCCTCTTTATGAGCACGTCTTCCTTGCGCGACAGGATATCTCGTCGCAGCAGGTCGAAGCTCTCGTGGACACGTTCAAGGGTGTCATCGAGACCAATGGCGGCAAGGTCGAGAAGGTCGAGGGCTGGGGCCTGAAGACGCTCGCCTACCGCATCAAGAAGAACCGCAAGGCGCATTTCACCCTGCTCAATCTCGACGCCCCCCCGGCGGCGGTGAAGGAGATGGAGCGGCAGATGGGCATCAACGAGGACATCCTGCGCTTCATGACCATCAAGGTCGAAGTGCTCGACCCCGAGCCCTCCGCAATGGTGCAAAAGCGCGACCGCGACGATCGTCGTGATCGCGGCGATCGTGGTGACCGCCCTGATCGTGGTGACCGCCCTGATCGCGGCGAGCGTCGTCGCCCCGAAGAAACCAGCCGGGAGGGTTGATCCATGGCACTCGGTAATGCTGGCGCCCGTCGCCCCTTCTTCCGCCGTCGCAAGACCTGCCCGTTCTCCGGCGCCAATGCTCCGGCGATCGACTACAAGGACGTGAAGCTGCTTTCGCGCTACATCTCCGAACGCGGCAAGATCGTGCCGTCACGCATCACGGCGGTCTCCGCCAAGAAGCAGCGTGAGTTGTCCAAGGCGATCAAGCGCGCACGTCTGCTGGGGCTCCTGCCCTTCGTGATCAAGTAAGATCGCGATCTGACGAACCAGGGCGGACCGTCCCCGGACGGCCCGCCGTTTTTCGGCCCCCGGCTCCGTCGAGCCGCAGGGCAAGTTGGGGCGCAAACCACGCCTCTAACCACGCAAGAGCGCGGGACAGCGGATGACGAGCTATATTGCACCAGGTGTTCTGGCCGGGTTGGCTTCGGCGATACTGATCTCCCTGATCGGAGTCGGAACCGGGCTTGCCGTGATGCTCGTCCTGCTCGCACCCATCCCCGTGATCATCGTCACCCTCGCCTTCAACCACCGCTCAGGCCTCGTCGCCGGCGTGATCGGTGCGGTGGCGATTACCGCCGTGCATGGCAGCCTGTTCGGTGGCTTCGGCTATTTCCTGACCACCGCACTCCCGGCCTGGTGGCTCGGCTATCTTGCGCTGCTCGGGCGCACCAGCGCCGACGGCAAGACGGAATGGTATCCGCTCGGGCGGCTGCTGGCCTGGATCGCCGGTACCGGGGCGCTGACCTATTTCGGCTCCTCCGTCCTGACCGGGTTCGATTTCGAAGCCTATAGTCGCAATGCTCAGGAGATGGCGGAAGCCGTCCTGCGTATCCAGACGGATACACCCGAAGACGTGCCCCTGCCCGATTTCGGGGATCTTCCCGGCGAGCAGGTTGCCGCGCGCCTGGCCGGAGCGCTGCCGATCTTTGCTGCGCAGGGCTTCACTGTCATCCTGACCCTGTATATCTGGCTGGGCGCGAAGATCGTCTCGGCTTCGGGGCGCCTGCTGCGCCCCTGGCCGGAAATAGCGCGCACGGTGATGCCGCGCGAAGCGCTCTACACCCTGTTTGCAGTGAGTCTCGCCGCGATCTTTCTGGACGGGTTCA
>NZ_DATGCW010000265.1:0-7145 GCF_035311605.1 Saliniramus sp. | reverse complement strand
CGAGCGCGTGAGACGCATCGAAGAAGGCGACGGCGACGTTGCGGAAGTCCATGCCCTGAACCGCATTGGTGACGAGCATGCGCACGCGCGTGGTCAGCCCCTCCGTATCGAGACCGGGTGCGTGATGGATCAGAATGGAAGCCGAGGGCTGGTTCATGGGCTGCCCGCGCAGATCGAGCTCGGGCAGCACGATATGGACGCGGGCATTGCGCACGCCGGAAATCGTGCTGATCGTCCGCGCGATCTCCTGGTTCAGCGCATGCATCGTGCGGATGCGCTGCTCGTAGGGCGAGACGATCAGGCCATCGCCGGGGAAGATCTCGCCGAGTGACTGGAAGCGTTCCGCCGGCAGCCCCGCTCCCGCCAGCGCCTCGACGGCGGCGGCCATCTCGGATTCTGCGACCATGACGCGAAAAATCCCTTCGCTGACCGGTTCGCGCGTGGCCTCGATTCCCGAACGGGCCAGAACCGCGATCATCTCATTCGCCTCACGTTGCGACAGATTGCCGTAGAGCTCGACCTGGCAGGCAGCCAGGAACAGGCAAAACATCACAACGAAAGAGCGTGAAAGACCGCGCATCTCAGGATCGTCCTCATCGGCAGATTACGACCCTTGCTTGAGTTGATTGAAGATCTCGTTAATTTTCTTCACCATACCCGTGACATGCTCGAAGGCCGAGAGCATGCGTACGCGCGTCTCCTGGTGAGCGGCCATGTGCAGCGACATCATCATGCTGCGTTCGGTATTGAGCTTGTCACCTTCACGCGTCAGGGCGTGCACTTTGGAATTGTGCTCCATGGCTTCCTCGGGAGAATCCGGTCGCGGTTGTGCGATGGTCTCGCGCAACTCGCCCATCACGGTGTCGAGGCGGTTGGTGAGGTGGCTGATCTCGCCGGCGAAATCGATCGTATTGGCTTTCGTATCGCCATTCATGCCCAGCGCCGATTGCACCACCGGGACCGCGCGCTGGCTGTGATCGGAGAAGATTGGCTGTATCCGGTCGGAATCGCGGGCGAGGCGCTGCTGATCATGCGAAGTGAAATGCCCGCGTTCCGCGCCGCCACCGGCAGCCGGAGCGAAATTGCCGGCGCTGCCCCCCGGGACCGATGCAGTCTGTGCGGCGTGACGGTAGTTCTGGCCATGCGCTTCGCCGGCTCCGACCGTGGGCGGCATCAACACCTGCATCATGGCGGTGCGCTCTGCTTCCAGCGTACGCTCGAGATTGCGAAAATTGTCTCCGAAGGTGCGCAGATCGGCACGGGGATTAAGCTCGCGCGCCGCCGGCGCCTCGCCAAGCGCCTCGCGATAGACGGCCTTGAACGCCCGCGCGTCACCGCCCGCCGGATCTGCGCCGGGGCCCGGCGCACCGACGTGAAAACCGCTGACGGATGCGGGTCCGATGGTATCCAAGCGGATCTCCCTGACGATGATGGCGTCCGTGCCATGCGGCTCGACTGCCGGGCATCGCCTGCCCGGGACGAAACGCATTCTATGATTGCGTATGGCATCGTACAATCTTTGCGCGATACAGACTGAAAATACGATTAACGGAACTTTACGGCAGGCGTCATGCTTTCGCCTGCCGGCCCCGGTCCCGGCCCAGGCCCGTCGGCGCGGGGAAGTATGTGCTGCGGCGAGCAACCGGCAGCTCACATCGCCTGATATCGCATACATATATTGCAATGCAATTCATAAAAATTATGCTTTAAACTGAAACATGTTTGTGCTAGATGTGTCAGCATCGAACAAAACATGGGATGAAATGCGAATTCAATCATCTCTTGAGGTTGATGCGCATTTCGCTTATGGTGGTGGCAATTACAATGCATAGGATAAATGAAAGACAATGAGTAATATTCCCAGTCCTTTTGGCTCTGCGCTCGGTTCCCCCGTAGGCCGGGGCGCTTCCATCGTCCCGGGTGCCGAATCCGGTTTCAGGATTCCGACGTCGGAGACGACCGGGCAGGTGGGCGCTGGTGACACAGCCTCCGGTGCGACACAAGCGCCGCTGGTCGACATGCCGGCCACACAGGGTGCTGCCGCGACCGAAGACAGTCAAGCAAGCCCGGCAGCTCAGACGCTCGGGCAGGAATACGACAAGTTGTCCGAAGGGCGCCGCCAGAACTATGCGTCCTTGTACAACAGCTATTTCGGCTGACGGCGGAGTCTGACCCATGCGCCTCCCCAATCGCGAAATCGTCTATCGTCTGCTGTTCGTGACCGAGCAGGGTAACGAGGACCAGCGCAATGCCGCGAATGCGCGGCTCGCGTCGCTGCGTGACGCCTTCAACAACGACCGGCGCTTCCCCTCGTCCCGCCCGGTCATGCCGGCGATCGAGACGGAATGCTGGACCTGGTGGCACGAGGTGGCGAACATGTCGCCCGCCCCGCGCGAGCCCGCTCCGACCACCGGCACGATGCCGTTCGGCCAGGTTCCCGGCTGAGGCTCGCAAACGCTGTGACGGCTGATCACGCCGTCGGTGCCCTATTTGCGGCGCCGGCGGCTTTGTCGTGCTGGGTCGGGCATGCCGCCACCGCATGAAGATCTCTCTTCGAGAAGCGCGTCTGCGAGCCGTAACGGATCGGTTTGCTGTTCCTGATCGGCAATTCCGCCGCAAGCTCGCCCCAATCGCGATGCATTGAACTGCCCTCGAACCGCCGCGTCCGCGCGGCGCGGGCGCGGCGTCGCTTACCATCCGGTCCCCTTTACGATCATGACAGGCCCGTAGCCCTCCAGAGACAGCGAATCCCGATCATGGCGTGTCATCCGAGTTCAGTATCGAAGAGCCACGCCTCCCGTCGCGCCTTCCTCGTCGGCGGCGCCAGTCTGCTTCTCGGCGGCTGCTTCGGATTCGCCGGTGCGGGAAGCCTCGGTGGTGATCCGCGCGCGAGCATCTCCCGCGAACCGACGCTCCTCGTCGCCACCACCCGGCGCCCCGCGACGCCGGCAGGCGAAGCCCCGTTCTTCGGGCCCGAACGCGGCACCGGTCTGACCTTCGCCCGGGCCCGGATGACACCCCCGGCGACGGGTCTGACGGCCCGTGTCAGCAATATCGTCTCGGGCGGCTGGCAGGTGGCGGGTGTTGATGACGTCACCTCCCGCGAAGCCACCGATGCCTTTACCCGCGCGGCTTTGGGCAAGGATGTGCTGCTCTATGTGCACGGCTATCGCGAGACCTTCGAGAGCGCGGCCGCGAGTGCCGCCGAACTCGCGGACGGTATCGGTTTTCGTGGTGCGCCCGGCCTGTTCACCTGGCCCTCCGCCGGGGGGACGTTCGATTACGCCTATGATCGTGAGAGCGCCATGTGGTCGCGTGATGCCCTGGAGGCCCTGATGCTCACGCTGGCGCAGTCGCCGAGTGGCGGGCGCATCCATATCGTGGCGCATTCCATGGGCTCGCTGCTGACGCTGGAAACGCTGCGGATGCTGCGCGGCTCCGGTGGTGACCGGTTGATGGCACGCATCGGCGCCGTGGTTCTGGCCGCGCCGGATGTCGATATTGATCAGTTCGAGCAGGCGGTGAACCGCCTCGGCCCGGATGCGCCGCGCATCACCGTGATCGTCTCGTCGCGCGACCGCGCCCTGATGGCTTCGCAGCGCATCGCCGGCGGTGTCGCCCGTGCCGGCGGCGCCGAGCGCGAACGCCTGACGGCCATGGGCGTGCGCGTCGCCGATGCGAGCGAATTCGGTCGTGGCATTCTCAACCACGACCTTTTTCTCTCCGATGAAGAAGTCCGCCGCGTCGTGCAGCGGGCGATCGAACGCGCCCGCTGAGCGCTCACTGCGCGGCTGCGGCCCGGCGCGGGGCCGGCGAAAGATTCACCCGCCCGGCCTCGATCACGCTCATGCCGATCTGGGTGCGCAGCTCAATGCGCATCGGCACGAGTGAATCATTGGCCGGGAAGGGGGCGAGCCAGACCGCCATGTCGCGGTTCTCCTCCATGAAGCGCACCGCCTCGCGGGACGGGCGATGGCCGGAGACAGCGCGAAAACGCGCCTTGCAGACCAGCACCGGCCCGGAATAGCCGGGGCGGCTGAAATCGCGGGTGCCGTCATAGCTCAGGATGATGTCGAAACGCGCCGCACCGTCGAAGACGGGGATGGTGCGCTCGCAATTGCGGGGATCGGCGGGATTGCCCCGGATCGTCGCCGGCATCAGAAAAGCGCTTACGGGATCGACCACGCCGCGTTTGTGTGCGGCCTCGACGGGAATGGCGTCAGCGTGTTCCTGCAGCGGCGGCTCGATTTCCACTGCGGCGACGCTGCCGTTGTTCAGCCCCATACGCACGGTGCGACTCGCCTGGGAACTGCGCGAATTCGCCGCGAAGGCGCGGGGGATGACCTGTCTCCCCGAGACTGTGCCGCTCGCACTCGCCGCGCCGCGCCCGCTGACGAGCACCCCCGCGAGACCGGTCAGCCGCGCCTGCAGATCGATATTGTAGGCGGATCCGTCGAATCGGCTCTTGACGTCGGCGGTGCCGACCGAAAATCCGGCGATCGATATCTTGTAGACCGCTTCCATTTCGGTGGCCTTCGCCGGTGCCGTCAGCGCGAAGGCGCATGTCAGCGACAGGGCCGCGATCGCCCCCGTGATCCCGCGGCGGGGCATGCCGGGTTGCCGGACAAAAGCAGGGGCCCCGGTCGCACGCATGGCGGGGGAGGGGGCGGTTCGAGAGCGCATGGTCCGCATTGCGCGGCTCCTCGTATGATTGGCTCCGGTGACGGGCGACGGCAAATCAACCGGCGAATCGCCCCGGAGCGAACGCGTTACCGTTTCCTACGCTGCGTGATGAAGGTTAACGCTCTCCTATCCTTGACGTGACCCCGCTTCCTCGCTTATACGCAGCGCTCTTCTCGAGGACTTTCGGTGTCCGGCTGCCGCGAGCACGCATGAGCGGGTTCGCGCGAGGATCGGGGACGTGCATGGTGCACGGCCCGGTGGCCACACCAGGACAGACAGGATCAGGAACGATGTCGCGCCGTTGCGAACTGACCGGCAAAGCCGTTTTGACTGGCAATCTCGTCAGCCATTCCAATCGTAAGACCAAGCGCCGGTTCCTCCCGAACCTGTGCAATGTCACTCTGCAATCGGATGCGCTGGGCCGCTCTTTCCGGCTGCGCGTCTCGGCGAACGCCCTGCGCACCGTGGAGCATCGCGGCGGTCTCGACGCATTTCTCGCGAAGGCGTCGAATGACGAGCTTGCTCCGAACGTGCTCGCCGTCAAGCGCGAGATCGAAAAGAAGCAGGCTGTCGCCGAATAAGGGTTGTGCGCCGTGCGATCCCGTTTCAGGGATCGCGGCGTGCTTCGATTGGCGGATCGATCTCGTTATCGGGCTGCGCGAGGCCGGGCTTCGCGTGGCCGTATTACGTTTGATCGCGATCCCGGTGTGATCCGTTCCGACCGAAACCGCGTGCATGGATCGCTTCCGCGACCGTTTCCGACAAGCGCAGGCCCCGCAGGATCAGTGGCACCGCGAGGCGGATGAAGGCGCCCGGTCCGGCTCGTTTACCGCCGCGTGCCGCCTGTGCTTCCTGGAGGGCATGCGCTTCGTTGGCCAGAACCGGGACGAAGCGGATCGTCAGAACGATGCACATGGCGATGCGCCCCGGATCGACGAAGCGTCGTAACGGTTTTAGCCCGGCTTCGATCGTCGCGATCATGTCGGAGACCCGCGTCGTCAGTGTCACGAGGGCGGCGAGGGCGATCAGCAGAATGAAACGTGCGACGATCAGCGCCCCGATGAGCGCATCGCCCATGATCACATGGAAAATGAGGATCATCCCCAGAATCCACAGGGTCGGGCGGATTTGCGCGATGGCGAGCCGCGCCGGTATCCTCGCAATTCCGTATCCGGCGACGGTCGTAAAGGCCGCGCCGAGGCTCACCGCGACAATACCGGCAGGGGAGGCGGGCATGAAAAGCGCGATCGCCATCAGTGCGAGGCCGGCGAGTTTCACGCCGGGGCGGGCGCTATGCAGAAGGCTCGTTCCGTGCCGATAAATCCCGAGCATCACGCCTCCATCAGGCTGATGTAATGCGCGATCGCCCGCGAGGGTGTGTCGTCAGCGACGATCCGGCCGGAATCGAAGACGAGAACCCGGTCGAACCCGTCGAGCATGTCGAGATCATGCGTCACCAGAACGACCTGTTGGGGGAGATCGGTGAGGATCCGGCTGATCTTGCGGCGGTTGCGCAGATCGAGCAAGGCGGTCGGCTCATCGAGCACGACGACGCGCGGGTCGAGCGCGAGAATGCCGGCGAGTGCGAGGAGTTGCTTCTCGCCGCCACTGAGCAGATGGGCTGGCTGGTTGCGTTTCTCGGTAAGGCCGAAGCGTTCTAGCGCGTCCGTAACGGCGCAACTGAGCGCATCGCCGCGCAGGCCGGCATTGCGCAGGCCGAAACCCACATCCTCCTCGACGATCGGATAAACGATCTGGTGGTCCGGGTTCTGGAAGACGAAGCCGACGAGCGCGCGAACCGAGTCGCCCGCCGCGCGCGTGTCTTGGCCATGCACCCGGACGCGCCCGGCACTCGGGAGGATGAGCCCGTTGAGCAGGCGCGCGAAGGTGCTCTTGCCCGAGCCGTTCGCCCCGATGATGCCGATCCGCCCTTCGCAAAGGGTCAGACTCAGTTCGTGCAGGATCGTGATTGTCTCGACACGATGCCGGATGGCCTCGATTTCGATCAAGAATATGCGCTCCTGTCCGGCGTGACGCAGGCCGGTTCCCGGCCCGGTAATGCGACCGCGCTGCTGTCATTGCCTGCGCTTATGCGCGAAAACCGGGTTTGCGACAAATTCTGCATGCGCTGGCTCCCGGATTGGCCGAAAACCCTTGTTTTTGCGGGTGTTGAGCTTCGCAATGTCATCAAAATTTCATGGAACGGTGCAAAATTGTGGGAAAATTTCGCGTTTTTTCGATTGACGCTGGCGGGTCCCGGGCGTAGAACGCTGGGCATCGGCGCCGGCGCTTTTGAGCGTTTTCGGCGGCTTCGCTTCCTCTGGAGTGTTTTGCGGGATTGTCCCGGTTGGTTTTGCCGGGGTTTGACTGTTTGCGCTTTTTTGGTTTGCGGTGATTGCGGGCTCGTTCGGGTTTCGTGGTCTTTTGCTCTTTGACATTGTTGGGAAGGAAGAAAGGGAAAC
>NZ_DATGCW010000264.1:0-2434 GCF_035311605.1 Saliniramus sp. | reverse complement strand
GGCCTTCACGCCGGTCACGTTGGTACCGTTCATCTCCTCGGCGCGAATCGCCTCGAACTCGGCCATGCCGTCGATCAGCTGCATGGCGCGCGGATAATCGCCCGCTTCCAGCGCCGCATGGATGGCGACGGAACGCTCCGGCCAGACATTGATCAGTCCCGAGGTGAAGCCGCGCGCCCCCACCGCGTAGAGCGGCGGCGCCCAGACTTCGGCCAGCCCGCCGACCCAGACGATCCGGGAGTCGCAGGCGCGCATCGCTTCAGCGAGGCGCAGGGGCGCGGGCGTCGCCCATTTCACGCCCATCACGCCGGGAATGGCGCAAAGCTGCGCGATCGCCGCAGTGCCGATCCCGTCATTGCGCAGATACAGCATCAGCGGCAGGCCCTCTGCCGCCTCGGCGACCGCCTCGACATAGGCCACGACGCCGCGCGGAGCGACGAAGGGATCGGGCGGCTGGTGCACCATGATCGCCTGCGCACCCGCCGCCCGCGAGGCTTTGGCGAGGCGCTGCGCATCCTTCACCGAGCGCCCGACGCCGCCGATCAGCGGCACGCGCCCCGCCACATGCTCGGCCGCCGCATGCACCATGCGCTCGGCTTCCTCGATGGTGAGCCCGTAGAATTCGCCGGTATTGCCGTTGGCCACGAGAATATGCACGCCCGCATCCACTGCGCGATCGACGATCGGCGCGAGGCGTTGGGGCGCGAGCCCGTCATCGGCATCGAAGGGTGTGACCAGAATTCCGGATATGCCCGTAAACGCCTGGCGCAATCGCGCGTGATCCATTGCGATAATCCTCCCCGAAGCCTGAATGTCGTTGGGGAAGAACCTATCACCGGCGCATGGCGGGGAAGTTGCGCAATCCTTCACACCCGGATGGCGTGAAACGCTTACAAGCGAATGTCCTCGTTGAACACATCAGCGGGAATGGCGTCATGAAAATGTACGCCGATCGCCTCCTCGGTCGCGCGCACCACGCGTGCCGGCGTGTTGCCGATGGTGAGCATCGTTCCGGGTGCGAGGCCCTGCGAAACCGTGAGGCCGGCGCCGGTGCGCGAGAGGTCCAGGACGCGCCCCTTCAGGCGCCGACCGTCGGATAAGGTGATGAAAACGCTGCGCTTCGATGGCACCAGCCTCTCGCCGGCGCGTTCGTCGCCGAGCCCGAGCGCGTCGCGGTTGGCCAGCCAGGTGAGCTGATCGGCCAGATGCAGGCGCTGCCGGCGCGAGGTGATCATCGACATGGCGAAGCCGTGCGGCATGTGGCGCACGATCTCCCCTTCGAGGCGCCCCAGCAGCGGCAAATGGCAGACCACCCGCTCGCCGATCGCCCCTATGACCGGCGCCTCCAGCGTCAGATTGCCGGGTGAGATCGAAACACTGCGACAGGGGTGGTCCTTGCGATCGGCCAGCATGTAGCGGCCGTCGAGGGCGACATCGACGCGCGCGAAGCGGCGCCGTTCAGCGCCCGGTACGATCGCGGGTTCTGCAGTCGCATGAGGTTCGGCTGCGATCATGAAGCAACTCCCGTCGAATAAACACGCGGACGCAACGATAGGCCGGGCTTCCTTTAAGGAGGTTTAAGCATCGGGACATTTGGGCGAATTTCAGCAAATCTGCAATCATGTCGCGCATCGCAAGGGCATGCACTGCCGGGTGATCCATGAACGGGACTTCCCATTCGCCCGATCTGGCTTAGCTTGCCGTGTACGGCGCGGCATCCTGCCAGCCCAAGGGAGAAGGCAGACCATGGCGGACGGCAACCCGGAAACGCATCAGGGCGAGCGGCAGATCGCGCATCTGCGCTGGCTGAGCGTATTGTTTTCCGCGCAGACCGGCTGGTTGCGCTTTGTGTTGCAGAGCTTCGTCCTGAGCATGATCGGCCTGCTGCTCGCGACGGGCTTCTACATCCTGACCTACCCCGCCCTGCGCGCAGGGCTCATGCACGATCCCATGCTGCTCAATGCGTTTCTGCGTCAGATCATGGCGAGCGGGCTCCTGATCGTCTTCGTGATCAACGCGATCGGCTTTGCCAATTACCGCGCCTTCGTCGCGCGTGGCAATGACGGGCGCAGTATGGCTGCCGTGCTCGGCGCCGATCTGTTCACGCGCGGCTTCCTTTTCTTCGTCATGCACGCGATCAGCTATTACCTCGCGGCCGAATATTATGGCTCGTTCGGCGGCAATGTCCTGATCGCCCTTCAGGTCGTCGCGCCGACTCTCGCGGGCGCGGCGCATATGGGCAATCTCTCGGGAGTCTATCTGTGGGCGACAGCGATCAGCGCCCTGCCCTTCTTCATGGTTGTACTCGCGCAAGGTACGCGCGGGCGCGGGCGGCTCAACGATCTCGTCCGCGCGGCGCTGACCCGGCTGGGGCGCAGTTCCGGCGAGCACGCCCGCCCCGGCTGGCCGCACCTGCTGCTGGCGCTGGCCGTCT
>NZ_DATGCW010000263.1:0-25267 GCF_035311605.1 Saliniramus sp. | reverse complement strand
CGCCTTCACGTGGATCCGATTGAATGATGGTATTATAGACGCCCGCATGGATTCCACAGACGGCTCCGCCTTCAGATTGTCCAGTCTGGACACCGTGTTCTACAGTCTCAACGCAAGCTTCACAGTCGACTGGATTGAATTCGTTGGCCTTAACAACAGTGATGAAGTTGGCACATTTCGTATCGATACGCCATCCATGGACGCGATCAACAGCATTGATTTTTCATCATCGACAAGTGGAAGCTTTGACAACATAACGGGATTTCTTATCCGATCGAGCAGCACGTTTCATTTTGGTGGTGATGATTACGCGGATGTCCCTGTTCTCTACGCATCAGTTGCCATTGACGACATGGTCATAGCTGCGGCGGTGACCAATGCCGCACCCGATATCGGCGGGGTCGCGGCAGGTCAGGCGGTCAATGACGATATGACGGTCACGCCCTTCTCCGCCGTCACCATCGCGGATGATGACGGCGACAATGTCAGCGTCACGATCGCCCTCGATGATGCCGCCAAGGGCGGCTTTACCGCCGCCTCGCTGACGGCGAGCGGCTTCGTCGATGCCGGCGGCGGCAGCTATACGCTCACATCGCGCGCGCCGGGCGATGCCCAGAGCGCCATCCGCGCCCTCGTCTTCGACCCCGCCGAAAACCGCGTCGCCCCCGGCACGACCGAGACCACCACCTTCACCATCACCGTCAATGACGGCACGACGGACACCGTCGACAATACCACCACCGTGGTCTCCACCTCGATCAACGACGCCCCCGTGATCGGCGGCTTCACGGCGGGGCAGAGCGTCGACGACAACGCCACGATCAGCCCCTTCACCGGCGCCACGATCAGCGACCCGGATACCGGCCAGCCCCTCACCGTCACCGTCACCCTCGACAATGCAGCCAAGGGCGTGTTGACCAATCTCGGCAGCTTCACGGATCAGGGTGGCGGCGTCTATCAGGCCACCGGATTCGCGAACGCCGCAGCCGCCCAGAGCGCCCTGCGCGCCCTCGTCTTCGACCCTGCTGCAAACCGCGTCGCGCCCGGAGGGACCGAGACGACCACCTTCACCGTCGCGGTCTCGGATGGCGGCGCGCCCGTCAGCAACGCCAGCACCACCGTCGTCTCCACCTCGATCAACGACGCCCCCACCGCCACCAATCTGACGCAGACCATCACCTATACCGAGGATCCCGGCGGTGCCGTGGCGCTTGACGACATCGTCGTTACCGAGCCGGATCCGGGCCAGACCATCACCGCGACGCTCACCCTGAACGCTCCGGAAGCCGGCAGCCTCTCCACCGGCACGTTCGGCGCCGCGACCTCGAGCTACAATGCCGGCACCGGCATCTGGACGGTGACCGGCTCCGCGGTCGACGTGAACGCCGCGCTCGCCGCCGTCGCCTTCACGCCCGTGGCGAACCGGGATCAGGACGTCACCATCACCACCCGCATCCGCGACGCCGCCGATACCGGCCCCGCTGACGGCACCATCACCCTCGATGTCACCGCCGTGAACGACGCCCCGGTCTTCACCGATCTCACCAGCAGCGCCACCTTCATCGAGGGCGGCACAGCCGTGCAGATCGCGCCGGGTGTGAGCATCGCCGATATCGAACTGGATGCGCTCAATGCCGGCGCGGGTGATTATTCCGGCGCCAGCCTCACCATCACCCGCGATGGCGGCGCGAACACCGACGACCGCTTCAGCATCGCCACCGGCGGCGCACTCACCGCCGCGGGCGGCCCCGACGGCGGCGGCACGATCAGCGCCGGCGGCAACGTCATCGCCAGCATCGCCAATACCGGCAACGGCCAGCTGCAGATCAGCTTCGCGAATAACGGCACGATCCCGACCACGGCGCTCGTCACCGAGACCCTGCGCGCCGTGCAATACGCGCATGCATCTGACGATCCGCCCGCCACAGCGAGCCTGCGCTGGAGTTTCTCCGACGGCAATTCTGGAGCCAGCCAAGGCACCGGCGGCGTCGAGACCGTCACCGGCACCACCGACATCACCATCACCCCGGTCAACGATGCTCCGAGCCTGACCGCGACGGCAAGCGATCCGACCTTCATCGAGGATGGCGCGGCGGCAAGCCTGTTCTCGGGCACCAGCATCGACACGATCGAGGCGGGCCAGACCATCACCGGGCTCACCTTCAACATCACAAATCTGGCCGACGGCGCTGATGAGAAGATCATCATCGACGGCACCGCCTTTGATCTCACCGATGCCACCAACGGCCCTGTCGCCGGCGGCAACGTGGCGATCAGCGTGACCGGCTCCACCGCCACGATCAGCCTCACCGGGCTCTCCGCCAATGCCGCCACGGCGCAAACCCTCGTCGACGGGCTCGCCTATCGCAATGACAGCGACACCCCCACGACCGGCACGCCGCGCGTGGCGACGCTGACGCAGATCACCGATTCCGGTGGGACCGCAGATGGCGGGCAGAACACGACCGCGCTCGGCATCGCCTCGAATGTCGGCCTCACTGCCGTCAATGACGCGCCCGTGATCGGTGGTGTCGCGGGCGAGACCAGCGGCGTCATGGCCGGGACCGGTCCTGCCGCGATCGGCCTTTTCGCGGATGCGAGCATCGGCGATGTCGATACCCCCGCCTTCGATGGCGGCTTCGTGCAGATCACCCAGAATACCGGTACCACCAACGGCCATTTCGGCCTCGATGGTACCGGCGCGACTTCCGGCGGGAACGGCCAGTTCGCCGATGGCGAGAATGTCGCCGTGGGCGGCACCGTCATCGGCACCGTCGCGGCCGGCCAGGACGGGCAGAGCGGCAATGGGCTGCGCATCGATCTCGATGCGGATGCGACGCAAGCGCGCGTCGAGGCGCTGCTGCGCGCGCTCACCTACGAGGCTCCCTCCGGCCTCGGAGAACGCGGCTTCACCCTCGCCATCGATGATGGCGGCGCGGATGGCGGGCCCAACGGCGACCAGTCGACCGCGACAGCCGCCTTCACCATTGAGGCCACGCCCAACCCGCCCGTCATCGCGGGCTTTGCCGGCGCCATCAACTATACCGAAGACAGTGGTCTCGTGCGCCTGAACGCCGCCCTCGACGCCGTGGTCAGCGACGCCGATTCCGCGAATTTCGACGGGGGTGAACTCCGCCTGTCGGTCACCGCGAACAATGTCACAGCCGAAGACCGACTCGGTATCATCGAGGGAGCCGGGGTGACGCTGGGCGGAGCGAACGTTCTGGTCGGCGGCACGGTCATCGGCACCTTCGCCGGCGGCACCAATGGCGACGATCTGGTCGTCTCCTTCAATGATCAGGCGACGCCTGCGGCTGTCACCACGCTGGTGCGCGCCCTCGGCTATGAAAACCTCGATACGGCAGCGCCGACCGAGACAACACGCACCCTCACACTGACAATCCGCGACGCTGCCGCGGGCCCCGGCGCCGCGACGAGTGCGGATGCGGATATCGCCGTCACGGTGATCGGCGCGAACGATGCGCCGGAACTCGGTGGCATCGCCCCCGGCCCACAGACCACCGATGACAATGACACCATCACGCCCTTCGCCGGCGCAACCGTGGCCGATGCCGACGGTCCGACCGTGCCGCTCACGGTAACCGTGAGCCTCGACGATGCGGCCAAGGGCAGCCTGACCAATCTCGGCGGCTTCACCGATCAGGGTGATGGCTCCTATGTCTTCAACGGCAACCAGGCTGATGCCGAGACCGCCCTGCGCGCCCTCGTCTTCACGCCGGCGGAGAACCGCGTGGCCCCGGGCGCAAGCGAGACCACGACGCTGACCGTCGTGGTTGATGACGGTGCCGCGACGGATCAGGCGCAGACGCAGATCGTCAGCACCTCGGTGAACGACGCAGCCACGCTCACCGGCATCGCCGCAACGCTGGCGCAAAACGATGACAGCACCAGCACGCCCTTCGCGTCGGTCGTGATCGCCGATCCGGATACCGGCCAACCGCTGACCCTGCGCGTGACGGTCGACGAGCCGGCTCGGGGCGGCTTCACCGCCGCATCGCTCACCGCCTCGGGCTTCACCGACCTCGGCGGTGGTGTCCATGAGCGCACCGCGCCCGATGCCGCGACGGCGCAGACCGCCCTGCGAGCCCTCGTCTTCGCGCCGGTGGAGAACCGCCTCACCCCCGGTGATACGGAAGATATCGTTCTCACCGCGCGCGTCGATGATGGTGTCGCAGCAGCTGTGCAGCAGAGCAGCACGGTCACGGTCACCGCCGTAAACGATCCGCCCACGCTCGGTGGCTTCAGTGACGCGAGCATTGCGCAATCCGGCGCGATCACATTATTTGCCGACGTCACCATCGCCGAACCGGATCCCGGCCAGGCGCTGAGCATCACCATTGGCGCCGACGCGCTCGGCATGGGAACCTTCACGGCAGCCTCTCTGGCCGATGCCGGTTTCACCGGTACCGGGCTCGGCGTCTACACCCGTACGGGCATCCCCTCCGCCGCCGAGGCGCAGGAGGCGATCCGCAAGCTGGTCTTCGTTCCCGAGCCGGACCGTCTCGGTGCCGGCGAGAGCGATACGCAGCTCTTCGACATCTTCGTCTCGGACGGGACGGTCACGTCGAGCGCATCCGTGACGCTGACGATCGACGGGCCGCCGCTCACGGTGGAGGCGCCCTCCGAGCCGTCAGCGCCGCCACCTTCACCACCTCAGCCGCCTGCTGCGCCCCCTCCTGCCGCGCCCCCTGCACCACCGCCGGAACCGGTCCTGTTCGAACCGATGCAGCCGGTTTCCGCTGGAGCCTTCGCGCCTCTGCCCTCTTCTGTAGAGTCTGAACCGACTTATGCAGAGCAGGCCGGGCCAAATGGGGGTGAAGTGCGCACCATCATTCCCGGGTTCTTCATCGCACCATCTGCGGGTCTCATGGCCCCGGGCGAAGCAATTCGCGCCGAGACGCTGGTCGCACCCGTAACCAGCAGCGCTGCCGATGGTCCTTTCACCGTAACCCTGCCCGCCGCCACTTTCGTGGTGGCCGATGCGACGCTGCCGGTCTCCGTCACCGCCAGCCTCGGCGATGGCGAGGATCTACCGGACTGGATGTCGTTCGATGCCGCGACCGGCACCTTCAACATCGATCCGCCGGAGGGGGCTGACGGTGTTTACGAGATCGTGATCACCGCGACGCTGCCGGGCGGCGAAAACGCGCAGGTCACGCTGACGATCACCATTGAGGCGCAGGCAGCAGAAGCAGAGGACGCGATGCACATCGACCCCGCCACCGCGCTCTCCGCCGGCAAACCGGCCTTCAGCGACATGGTCCGTGCGGCGAGCCGTGTCGGGATTGCAACACATGCCGGCGACCTCACCATGGACGCGATTGAATTCTGGGCAGAGCCCTTGCCAGAGGCACCACATTCTGGCGATATGACCTTTGATTACAATGATTCGCAGGTATCAGCCTAAAGCTGTATTTAGCGAAAATCTTAACAGTTTTTAGTAGCGCTCGATCGCACGATACAACGCATGAACTCGCGCAGGCAGACCGCCTGCGCCTGCAAGGAGCGCACCGACAGGTCGGCTCCCGAGTCGCAAGGCGCTGCCTGGCGATGGGTCCTGCTCCGCGCGCGGGGGCGGGCATATTCGGGGGCGGGCCATGCGCAGCGGGGCTCGCGATATGAAACGGGTGACGGCGACCGTCGAAGTGAGCGTATCGCGCAGACGGTTGTACGGGTGGGTCGCAGTCGCGATCGAGGAAGTTTGGGGGCGTGTAGCCATGCGGATGAAATCGGGTTCGGTGCAATTCACAGATCGGGGCAGTTGCGCGACCACGCCGAAGAGGGCGGGGTCGAACCGGCTGCGGTCATCTGCTTTGCGCCTTCGCCCGCTGCTCACGGTGATCGCCGCTGCCACTCTTCTTGCTGGCTGCGCCGCATCGCCGGAACGGCTCAGCCTCGCGGAACAGATCAGCGCGGCCGCCGCCGATCGCCAGACGATCTACGCCTCGCAGGAGCCGATATCCGGCCCGGTCCGTCTCGAAGAGGCGATGGCGCGGGCGCTGAAATACAATCTGGATCACCGTGTTGCCCTGATGGAGCGTGCTCTGGAAGAACGGCTCGGCGATACTGCGCAAATGGGTCTGCTGCCGAAGCTCGCGGGCCGTGCCGGTTTGAGCACTCGCGACAACATCGCCGCCTCGTCGAGTCGATCGGTCGAAACGGCCCGCCAATCACTCGAACCCTCGACGAGCAGCGAGCGGGATACGGGCACGGCAGATCTGCAGCTCTCGCTGAATGTGCTCGATTTCGGCTTGAGCTATTTCGGGGCGCAGGCCCAGGCCAACCGGGCACTTGCGGCAGAAGAGCGCCGCCGCCGTGTCGTGCTCACGGTCGCCGATGAGGTCCGTAACGCCTATTGGGAGGCTGTCACCGCCGCGCAACTGGCGCCGCGCGTGCACCGCGTCCTCGGCGAAGCGCGCGAAGCGCTCGGCTTCGCCCGTCAGGCCGAGGCAGAACGGCTGATGCCACCGCTCGAGACGCTGCAGTTCCAGCGGGCCATGCTCGAAATCATCCAGCAGCTGGAGGGGCTGGAGAGCGAGCTCGCCAGCGCCCGGGCCGAGCTGGCCGGGCTGATGGGGCTGCCGCCGGGAACCCGCTTCAGCCTGGCAGCGCCCCGCCACGGCGCTACACGGCTGCCCTATCGCATCGCCGATCTCGAAGCCGTGGCCATGGTCGAGCGCCCGGAAATCCGCGAGGAGCTCTACAATGCCCGCAATGTCGTTCTCGAAGCCCGCTCGCAGATGCTCTCCCTGATGCCCGGCGCGAATCTCTTTGCCGGCGTGAACTACGATTCCAACAGTTTCCTGCTCAACCAGTCATGGGCCGATGCCGGCATTCAGGTAACCTGGAACCTGTTGCGCCTGCTGTCCCTGCCGGCCATGCAGGCTGAGGCACAGGCGCGCGGAGATCTCTCCGACGCGCGCCGCCTCGCCCTGCGCATGGCGATTCTCACCCAGGTGAACGTCGCCTATCGTCGCTACCAGCGCGCCACTGCGCATTACGCCCGCGCAGCCGAATTGCAGAGCGTCGAGCAGCGCATTGCCGAAGCGACGCGCAGCGCCGAGGAGAGCGATGCGCAGAATCGCCTGGAACGTGTCCGTGCCGCGGCCGCCGCCGTTCTCGCCCAGCGGGCCCGCAATCGTGCCTTCGCCGAAGTCAACAATGCGCTCGGCGCAGTCTACGCCGCTTCCGGCTTCGATCCGCTGCCCGAGACCATCGCCGATCACGATCTCGCCACGCTGCAGGAGGCTATCGCCGCCCGCGCCGCCGAAATCGCGTCCGGACGCGCGCGCTTGCCGGATATTCCTGCCGCTTCCACCCCGATTGCAGCACACGATCCGGCATCGGATGGAAACACGGCCTATGCCATGCTGCCACCGCCGAGGCCTCCACAGCCTGCGCACAAGTAGAGTGGGACAAGGCGCAAGAGAGATGCGGCGATCATGCGTGACGGGTAGGACATGGATGCGGACCGGATCTTTTCTGCGACGTCACCCGGGTCCGCCCCCTCTGTCCGGGCGCGATTTTACCGCAGCGCGATTTTGATACGGCGCGCCGTTCTGATTTCGGCAATCGCTGCTGCCACGCTCTGCCCCGCCTCGTCAGCGCAGCACGCACAGGCCGCGCCGGATACGCCTGCGCCTGCGCCTGCGCAACGCGCCCAGAACCTCCCCGTCTCGCTACCGGGCACTGGTGAACCGGGGGGCAACAATCCCTTCGCGCCAATGCCAGACGGCGCGCCGCCGGCGCCCTCCACCCCCAGGGCAGTTGCTCCCGTCATGCCGGGCTCCGGTTTTGACGGCTCCGGCGCAAACGCGACCGATTCGGGTGGGCTCGCGATCAGCGATCTCGCCGATTTCGCCCGGCCCGTCCTGCGTGCCCAGATCAGCCCGCGCCGCCAGACCGTGCTCTCTGCGGAGATATCCGGCAAGATCGACACATTCCCACTGCGTGAAGGCGAGCGTTTCGCGAAGGGCGATCTCCTGGTCGGCTTCGATTGCGCCGTCCATATCGCGCGCCGAGACCGGTCGCGCGCACAGGAGCAATCCGCGCGCCGGCGCCTCGAAACCGCCGGACGGCTCGATGCGCTCAGCTCCATCAGCCGGCTCGAATACGACGAGACCGTCGCCGCCCTCGCCGTGGCCGAGGCCGAGACGACCCTGTCCGAGATCGCGGTCTCGCGCTGTGCCATCGCAGCACCCTTCAACGGCCGCGTGGCCGAGCGGCTGGCAGAACCGTTTCAATATGTCGCCGAGGGCGAACCGATCATCGCCATTCTCGATGACCGTGATCTCGAAGTCGCGCTGATGGTGCCGTCGCGCTGGCTCGCCTGGCTGCGGCTCGGACACGCTTTCGAAGTCGCGATCGACGAGCTCGAAACCACCCTGGAAGCCAGCGTGTCGCGCATCGGCGCACGGGTCGACCCGGTCAGCCAGTCGATCCGCATCTTTGCCGCGATCACGCTGGCGCCGGAGGGGCTCATGGCCGGAATGAGCGGCGAGGCGCAGTTGCGACCGCCCGCGCGGGATGCCGGACCCGACGGTGCACCATGAGTGACCAGCCGCCCCGCAAGGGCCTCACCCTCGCCACACTGCTCGAACTGGAAAAACGCGCCCGCGCCGCCGAGGATGCCCAGGCACTCGGTTTCCTCATGGTCAACGACACCCATCTCGCGATTCCCTACCGGCAAGCAGCCTGGTTCTGCGCCGCGAGCAATCGCCTGCGCAGCCTGTCGGGTCTGGCCACGCCGGATCGCGACGCGCCCTTCACGCGCAGGCTCGAAACCTTCTTCCGCAAGAGCCTGCGACCGCAGACACGCACGCAGAGCCTGACGGCGACGCGGATGGGCGAGGCTTTCGGACCTGAGGGCAGCGCGGCATGCAGCGAGGCGCGCGCGTTCTTCACCGCACATCTGCCAGCTCAGATTGCGCTCCTGCCCTTGCGTTACAAGGATGTTCTGCATGGCGCCCTCATGTTTGCGCGCGAAGAACCCTTCACGCGCGGCGAGATCAACGCGCTTGATCATCTCGCCGATGCCTACGGTCATGCGCTCGCGGCATTGACCGGCCCGCGCCGCCGGCAGCGACGCTTGCGGCGCAGCCGTGTGATCATGCTCGCCGGCCTTGTCACGCTCGCGGCGCTGATGGCGCTGCCCGTGCGCCAATCCGTCCTCGCTCCGGCCGAGATCGTTGCGCAGCAACCGGACCTCGTGCGCGCACCGCTGGCAGGCGTGATCGAGACGGTGCATGTGCGCCCCAACGCGGCCGTCAGTGCCGGGACAAAGCTGGTCTCGCTCGATGGTTCGGAACTCGACACCCAGCGCCAGATCGCGCGGCAACAGCTCAGCGTCGCCGAAGCGGAACTGCGCCAGGCGCGCCAGCAGGCCCTGTTCGATCCGCAATCGCGCGCGCGCCTCGCCGTGCTCGAGGGGCGGCGCGACCAGCACGCCGCCGAGCTCACCTTCCTCAATGAGCGCCTCGCGCGCATCGACGTTACTGCCGTCCGCGACGGCATCGCCATCTTCGACGATGTCGACGATTGGGAGGGCCGCCCGGTGGCGCTCGGCGAGCGCATCATGCTGCTCGCCGATCCGCAGGCGCGCGCGCTGGAGATCAACCTCGCCGTCGCCGATGCCATCAATCTCGAACCCGGCGCCGATATCCGCTTCTTTCTCAATATCGATCCGGCCGATCCGATCGCCGCGTCGCTCACCCGCGCGGGCTATCGCGCACGCGCGATGCCGGATGGCACGATGGCCTATCGGCTGCGCGCCGCTCTCGATGACGATGATCCGCGCCTGCGCATCGGCCTGCGCGGGACGGCCCGGATCTATGGCGAGCACACCCTCCTCGTGCTCTACCTGCTGCGCCGCCCGATCGCCTGGCTGCGGCTACAGGCCGGCCTGTAATGGCGGCCGGGGGCACGATCGCCGCGGATGCACCGCAGCCGGGGCCGCACATCAGCCTCGCCGAGGGGACGACGGGAGCCGGCGCGCAACGACTGCCGCCGCTGCGCGACGAGATCATCCTGCATCCCGGCCCGGCGGATCGCGATGGTGCGCCCGGCTGGACTCTGGAGGATCCAGCGCGCGCGCGCTATTTCCGGCTCGGCTGGGCGGAGATCGAGATGCTCGCGCGCTGGCATCTGGGCGACCCCGCCGCCATCGCCGCCGCGGTCAGCGCCGAGACCACGCTCACGCTCGCGCCGGGCGAGGTCGAGGCCTTCGCCCGTTTTCTCGCCGGGGCCAATCTGGTGCAGCTTCGCGGCGAGCGCGCCTTGCGCATGCTCGCCGAGCAGGCAAACGCCGCACGCATGAAGCCGCTCGCCTTCGTCTTGAAGAACTATCTCTTCATCCGCATCCCGCTGGTGCGCCCGGACGGTTTCCTGGAGGCGACGCGCGGCCTCGCGGCGCCGTTCTTTTCACGCACCTTCTGGATCGCCACGCTGATCGCCGCCATGGCCGGCCTGCTGCTGGCCCTGCGGCAATGGGAGGCCTTCACCACGACCTTCCTGCATCTGTTCAGCTGGCAGGGACTCGCGGCGATCGCCATCGCGCTGATCATCACCAAGATCGCTCATGAGCTCGCCCATGCCCATGCCGCGAAACGCGATGGACTGCCGGTTTCCACCATGGGCGTGGCGCTGATGGTGCTCTATCCGGTCCTCTATACCGATACGACCGCTGCCTGGCGCCTCACCGACCGGCGCAAGCGGCTTCGGATCGGCTATGCCGGCATGGCGATCGAGCTGGCGATCGCCGCCTGGATGACACTGGCCTGGAGCTTCATGCCCGACGGCGCCATGCGCTCGGCCAGCTTCGTGCTGGCCACCACCACCTGGATCATGACGCTGGCGATCAATCTCAACCCGTTCATGCGTTTCGACGGGTATTTTCTGTTCTCCGACCTGCTCGACATGCCCAATCTGCAGGAGCGTGCCTTCAGGCTCGCGCGCTGGCGCCTGCGCGAGGCCCTGTTCGGATTTGGCGAGAACCCGCCGGAGCGCTTCCCCGCAGGCCGTGCGCGGCTCCTGATCGTCTATGCCTGGGCGACCTGGATCTATCGCTTTCTGCTGTTTCTCGGCATTGCCCTGATCGTCTACCATTTCTTCTTCAAGGCGCTCGGCATCGTTCTGATGATCGTGGAGCTGGCCTGGTTCATCGGGCGCCCGATCATGCTGGAATTGCGCGAATGGTACGCGCGCCGCGCGCGCTATCGCCTCAACCGCAACACCCTCGTGACACTCGGCACCGGCTTCGCACTGGTGGCGCTGTTTCTGATGCCGCTGCAATGGGCGATCCACGCCCCGGCCCTGTTGCGGGCGGAACGCCAGACGCAGATCTTCGCGCCGGCGGATGCGCTGCTCGTCGCCGATGATGCCGCCTTCGGCGCGGATGTCGCGCAGGGTGATGCGCTGTTCGGCTTCGCCGCCCCCGACATGGCGCATCGCCTCGACGAGAATGCGCGATCCATCGCGCTGTTGCGCTGGCGCGCGGCGATGGATGCGGAGGCTTCCGGCGCGCGGGTCGATCGCGCGGCCCTGTGGCGGGAACTCGAAGGCGCGCTGGCCGAGCGCGCGAGCCTCACCCGGGAGGCCGAACGCCTGATCCTGCGCGCACCGCATGCGGGGCGCATCGTTGCGCGTGACCCTGAAACCGGCATAGGCGACTGGATCGGCGCCGGTGAATGGCTCGCCACGCTGATCGTCCCGGATGCACCGCTGGTCGAGGCGTATCTCGGTGAGGCCGATCTTGCCCGTGTCGCGCCGGGCAGCACGGCGATCTTCTATCCGGATGCGCCGGCGCGCAGCGCCGTCCCCGTCACGATCACCGAGATCGCCGATACCGCCACCGCCCGCCTCGCCTCGGCGCCAGAACTCGCCTCGATCCATGGCGGGGCCATTCCCGCCCATGCCGGCGAGGATGGCCCCGTTCCCGATGGCGCCGTCTACAGGGTGCGCGCACGGCCTGATCTTGCCGATGGTGAGCCCAGGATGACGGACATGGCTCTGCGCGGTACCCTGCGCCTGCAAGGTGAACGCCGCTCCCTCGCTGCGCGCAGCTGGCGTGCCGTCCGCGCGGTGCTGATCCGCGAGAGCGGCTTTTGAGGCATGATCCCCGCACGCATTGTCGTTCGTCACGCACTTCGGGTCTGACGAAGAGAAAGGACCGGGGCGATGAAACGGGTCATTTTGCTGCTCACCGGGCTCGTCGCTTCCAGCCCTGCATGGGCGAAGACCGTGCCGGAATCATCCGGCGTGCCGTCTGCAGTGATCGCGGCAGCGCTTGCCGAGGCGGATTGCTTCTGGCCCACCGGGAACGAGGCGGTTGTTTCCTGGCCGGCGAGACCGCTCGGTGACGCATTGATGCTGCTCGAGATCCCCTGCTGGCAAGCCGCGTATCAGGCCGGCAGCATCCTCATGGCCTATGCCCCGAACGCACCCGAGGAAGCCCGCCTGCTGCGCTTTCCCGTACCGGAAGGAGAGGGCTTCACCGAGAAGCCGAGCCTCACCCTCCCCGATTACGATCCCGTGACGCGGCAGATCACCAGCCTGCACCGCGCGCGCGGTCCCGGCGATTGCGGCACCGCCGGCCGCTGGCAATGGACCGGCGAAGCCTTCGCGCTGGAGAGCTATTGGGACAAGCCGGATTGCGACGCAGAGCCGTTCGACCCGTTCAACGCGCCGGAAGCGTGGCAGGTTTATCCATGACGGGGAAATGCATCGCAGTGGCAAGGCTCTCGCCGATCAGGAAGGCGACTTTTGAAGAATGCTGCAGATCGGCTTGGGCTGGCAGCACAACCATCGTCACGCGCCTTGCCGCGATGGAACCGACGCGCAGTAACCGATCCGTCAGAAGACAGGATCCGGAAACCCTGCTGCCGCACCGTCAACCCTGTCCGCAGTTCTTTCCAATCATCGTGCGGCGAACGGCTTCCTGTTCGCCCTTCAGTCGCGCAATCTCCGGCGCGATGTTATCACCGCTCAATGATGAGACGGGAAGGCCGATCAGGATGACTCCGACGACATCATTGCCGCGAGCTCTTTCCTGTTGAGTCGACGCTGTTGCCAGCGCCGCAGAAAGACGCTGGCTCTCTTCGCCGAGTTGGAGGCACGACCACGACTGGTACGTTACCTCGCTAATATACGACGCCTGGATACTCTCCGGGCTTTTGGCACAGGCCCCGGCCAGAAGCACCGAGGCAAAAACGACATAATTCATAGTGCGCATAAGGAAACCATTAGTCCTTCATCAATCAGAAACACGATTCTCCGATTGCATTGAAAAACTGCAAAAGGCAATGGATTTCTTCAATGAGCGTTATCCGCCAACACCCAGCGAACTCAGATACTCAGAGTGAGCTCTGCGACTGTACCACCCTTGTGTAGCACTCGGGCGCGATCAAACCGTTACTCTGCCTGAAAACCTTGCGGATCAACGCTTCTGAAGAGCGTTGGTGCCCAGGAGAGGACTCGAACCTCCACGGCTTGCACCACTGGTACCTGAAACCAGCGCGTCTACCAATTCCGCCACCTGGGCTCGCCTGTCGGCGATGGCGCTTCATACGAGGGGTGGCGCGGCGCGTCAATGGGTATATCGGGGTTGAGCAGCGAAATTGTATCTGTCAACGGGCCCGTATCAGCCGTCGCGCATGCGCGGAATCCCGCCCTTGCCGCCGTCTTTGCCGCCGCGCTTCGGATAGAGCAGCGCGAAGGTCGGGCCGGCGCTGAGCATGACGAAGAGAATGCGGATGATGTGATGCGCGGCCACGAAAGCGACCTCCGTATGCACCGCGATGGCGACGAGGCTCATCTCGGCCAGGCCGCCCGGCGAATAGGCCAGCATCAGCGGCAGCACATCGAAGGCCGAGAAACGCGACACGATCACGGCGAAGCCCAGCGTCATCGCGAGGAGAATCATCGTGGAGCCGAAGGAGAGCGCGAGAATGCGCAGGATCACCTGCGGCGGCGTGCCCAGAAAACGGCAGCCGATAGTCACCCCCAGCACGATCTGCGCGCCCTGCACGATCTCCGCCGGCGGCTTGAAATCAGTGATCCCCGCGGCATGCACGAAAGCCGAAACCAGCATCGGGCCGAGAAGATATTTCGCGGGAAGACGCAGGAGATGGCCGAAAACGGCGCCGGCAAGCCCGCAGCCGATGATCCATAATTCGGCGGTGAGCGGCGCCTCCGTGACCGAGGGCCCCATATCGGCCCTGCCGCCAAGAGACACGCCCTCGACCAACTCGACGAGGAAGGGCAGCGTCATCACCACCAGCAGAATGCGCGCCGAATGCACCAGCGCGATGGTGCGCCCGTCGCCGCCACGCTGTTCACCGACCACCACCATCTCGACCAGCCCGCCCGGCATGCCGGCGAAATAGGCCGTCGTCATGTCCATGCGCCCGATCTTGCGAAAATACAGCACGCAGGCAGAGCCGGATACGGCGACGAAGAAGGCGAGCCCGATGATCGTCGGCACCCAGCCGAGCAGGCTGCCGATGATGGCCGGCGTGAAGGCTGCGCCCAGCATCACCCCGATCACCGCCGACATGGGCGGGCGCACGACCGTCGGCGCGGCGATCGGCGCGCGCAGGATCGCGGCAATCGTGCAGAAGGTCATCGGCCCCAGCATCCAGGGCAACGGCAGTTCAAGCGCGTTGAAAATCGTGCCGCCGATGAAGCCGAGGATCAGTGCGGCAACGAATCTGGCATAGGGAAAGTGTTCGGGCCGCAATGCTGCGAAGCCGCCGCGCATTTCGTCCCAGAGCGCCTTCATATCGCTGCTCACCCCCTGCCGACCCGCTAGCGCCATTCCCGCACGGGTCCCGGCTTTCCGATCCATCGCGCGAAGCGGCAACTTAGCGGGGGATGCGCGCCCCCGCCATGGCGAGGGGGCGCATATGCGATTGGCACGGAATCCGCCGCCACCTCACTCCGGCAGATTGAGCCGGATGTGCAGTTCGCGCAGCTGCTTGGCGCTGACCTCCGAGGGCGCACTCATCAGGAGGTCTTCGGCCTTCTGGTTCATGGGGAAGAGCACCACCTCGCGCAGGTTCTGCTCGCCGCAGAGCAGCATGACGATGCGGTCGATCCCCGGTGCGATGCCGCCATGCGGGGGCGCGCCGAGCGACAATGCGCGCAGCATGCCGCCGAACTTCGCCTCGAGCACGTCCTCGCCATAGCCCGCGAGCCCGAAGGCCTTGCGCATCACATCAGGCCGGTGGTTCCGGATGGCGCCCGATGACAGCTCCACGCCGTTGCAGACAATGTCATACTGGAAGGCGGTGATGCCGAGAATCTCGTCCGCATCCGCCGGGTTGAGCGCAAGGAACTTGTCGAGATCGTAATTCGGCATCGAGAACGGGTTGTGCGAGAACTCGATCTTCTTCTCGTCCTCGTCCCATTCATACATCGGGAAATCGGTGATCCAGCAGAAGGCGAATTCACCGTTGGGGATGAGATCGAGCTCCTCGGCGATGCGCGTGCGCGCCTTGCCGGCGAGCGCCACGGCCTTCGCCTTCTCGCCGGCGGAGAAGAAGACAGCGTCACCGGCGGCGATGCCCGCCTTGGCCGCAATCAGCTTCTGCACCTCGGCCGGGATGAACTTCGCGATCGGCCCCTTGCCGACGAGATCACCGCCGTCATCCTCGAAGACGATATAACCCAGCCCAGCCGCACCCTCGCCACGCGCCCAGTCATTGAGCTTGTCGAAGAAGGAGCGCGGCTGGCTCGCGGCCCCGGTCGCGGGAATGGCGCGCACGATGCCGCCGGCCTTGATCACGTTCTTGAAGGCGTTGAAGGTGACCTCCTCGCGGGAGAATTCCTCCGTCACGTCGCAGATGATCAGCGGGTTGCGCAGATCAGGCTTGTCGACGCCGTATTTCAGCATCGCCTCGGCATAGGGAATACGCGGGAACACCGTCGTGACCTTGCGGCCCTCGGCGAATTCCTCGAACACGCCGCGCAGAACCGGCTCGACCGCCTGGAACACGTCTTCCTGCGTGACGAAGCTCATCTCGACATCGAGCTGGTAGAATTCGCCGGGCGAGCGGTCGGCGCGGGCGTCTTCGTCGCGAAAGCACGGCGCGATCTGGAAATAGCGATCGAAGCCCGACATCATGACGAGCTGCTTGAACTGCTGCGGCGCCTGCGGCAGCGCGTAGAACTTGCCCGGATGCAGGCGCGAGGGCACGAGGAAGTCACGCGCGCCTTCCGGCGAGGAGGCGGTGAGGATCGGCGTCTGGAATTCGAAGAAACCGCCCTCCTTCATGCGCCGACGGATCGAATCGATAATCTGCCCGCGCTTGATGATATTGGCATGCAGCTTCTCGCGGCGCAGATCGAGGAAGCGGTATTTCAGGCGGATGTCTTCCGGATAATCATGCTCTCCGAAGACCGGCATCGGCAATTCGTCAGCGGCGCCGAGCACTTCGAGATCAGTGATGAACACCTCGATCATGCCGGTAGGCAGATCTGGATTCTGCGTGCCTTCCGGCCGCCGGCGCACCTTGCCGTCGAGCCGCACGACCCATTCCGAGCGCAACGTCTCCGCCAGCTTGAAGGCGGAGGAATCGGGATCCACCACGCATTGCGTGATGCCGTAATGGTCACGCAGATCGATGAACAGTACGCCGCCATGGTCGCGGATGCGGTGGCACCAGCCGGACAGGCGGGTCTCGCCGTCAATGTCGGTTTCGCGAAGAGCGGCGCAGGTATGGGTGCGATAGCGATGCATGGAACCGGTTTTCTTTCTCGAACGAGCTCGCAGGGGAGTGAGCCCGGCAAGCCGCGCTTGTCAAGAGCCACTGCCGCAGCGCACGCGAATTTGCCCGCCCCGGGCCCGGATTCCGGGCGCTACGTTTGATGTCGGTCGCCGTGATTTCGGCTTGCCCGGCGCTTGCCTCTTGCACACAATCGCCATATTCGGCAAAGGAACGACATGAAACTGATCACCGATACCGCCGAACTCTCGGCGACCTGCACCCGGCTCGCCGCGCATCCCTTCGTGACCGTCGATACGGAGTTCATGCGCGAGACGACCTATTACGCCAGGCTCTGCCTGATCCAGATCGCATCGCCCGAGGAGGCCGTGCTGATCGATCCGCTGGCGGATGGCATCGACCTCGCGCCGTTCTTCACGCTGATGGCGGATGAGAGCACCATCAAGGTGTTCCATTCGGCGCGCCAGGATGTCGAGATCATCTGGACAATGGGGAACGTGATCCCCACCCCCCTCTTCGACACCCAGGTCGCGGCCATGGTCTGCGGCTATGGCGATTCGGTTTCCTACGAGCAACTCGCCAATGATCTCGCCAAGGCGCGAATCGACAAGTCATCGCGCTTCACCGACTGGTCGCGCCGTCCGCTGAGCGAGGCGCAGCGCGCCTATGCGCTCTCCGATGTGACGCACCTGATCCCGGTTTACGAGACGCTCGCCGCCCGCCTCGAGGAAACCGGGCGCAGCGCCTGGCTCGACGAGGAAATGGCGGTGCTGATCGATCCCGCCACTTACGAGGGCGACCCGGCCCGCGCGCATCGACGCTTGATGGGGCGGGTGCGCAAGGTCAAGGAGCTCGCCGTCCTGATCGAGGTCGCGGCCTGGCGCGAGCGCGAGGCGCAGAGCCGCGACGTGCCGCGCAACCGCGTCCTCAAGGACGATGCCCTGGTCGAGCTCGCGATCTCGCAGCCGCGCGATGCCGAGGCAATGGCGCGGCTGCGCTCGGTGCCCAACGGGTTCGAGCGCTCGCGCAGCGCAGCCGGGGCGATCGCCGCGATCGAGGCGGGGCTGGCACGTGACTTCTCCGAATTGAAACTGCCGGAGCGCGCGCGCAGTCGTGGCAATGCCGGCGCCACCGTGGATCTTCTCAAAGTGCTCCTGAAGGCGGTCTGCGAGCAGAACGACGTCGCGCCCAAGATCGTGGCGACGGTGGATGACCTCGAAGCCGTCGCCGAGAGCGACGACGCCGATATCGCCGCGCTCAAGGGCTGGCGGCGCGTATTGTTCGGTGACAAGGCCCTCGCGCTCAAGCACGGGCGGCTGTCACTCGCCATTGAAGACGGAACCGTGATCGTCGCGCCGCGCGCGCAGACCGGCAGTGCCTGACCGGACTGCAGCGCGCGCTCAGGATTTGCCGGACGAGGTGTCACCGAGAATGCGTTCGAGCGCAGCGCGTTCTTCCGGCGTGAGATCAGCCGTCACCACCGGTGCGGCATGGCGGCGCCTGCGTATGACGAGGAACAGCCCGAGCGCGCCAGCCCCGAGCACCAGAACCGGTGAGCCCCAGAGCAGCATCGTGCTGGCATTGAAGGGCGGCGTGAACAGCACGAAATCACCGTAGCGTGCCACGACGAAATCCTCGATCTCCTGATCGGAATACCCATCGACCAGCCGTTCGCGCACGAGCAGCCGGAGGTCCCGGGCCAGCGGCGCATCCGAATCGTCGATCGACTGGTTCTGACAGACGAGACAACGCAGATTGGCCGAGAGATCGCGCGCACGACGCTCCAGATCGGGATCCTCCAGGATCTCATCCGGATGCGGCGCCGCGAATGCGGGTGGCGCGGCAGCGCCCATGCCGAGCGCGAGACCGGCAGCGAGTGTCAGGGCTATGGCGAAGCGTCTCATGCGCAATTCCTCATTCCGCCGGCGCAGGCGTGGGGCCGGGCTGCGGCATGTCGCGCCTGGCACGCACGGGGGCGCCGACACGGAAGCGACGATCGGTCATGGCTATACCGGCTCCGAGCGCCATGAAGATGGTCCCGATCCAGATCAGCAGAATCAGCGGTTTATAGTACAGTCTCAGGCCGAGCGAACCATCGGACTGGGGCTCGCCGAAGCTGAGATAGACCTGCGAGAAGCCGACCGTATGCAGGCCCGCCTGGGTGGTCGGCATGTTGCGTGCCGGATAGAAACGCTTCGAGGTTTCTTCTTCACCAATGGCTCGATCACCGCGCAGTATGGTCATCCGCGCCACATCTTCCTGGAAATTCGGCCCGGTACGCGGAAAGACGGCATCAAGCCGGGCCGAATAGGCGCCACCGACATGCACAACATCCCCCGGATGCATGCTCACGATCCGCTCCGTTGACCACGCCGTGGCGGCGATGCCGATCACCATGACGCCAACACCCGCATGGGCGGTGACGGTGCCCCAGGTCGAGCGCGGCAGACCGCGCGCCTTGCGCATGGCGTCGGCAAATCCGGTGCCGCCGCTGAAGGAACGGGTGACGACTTCGTTGAGCGCACCGACGATCAGGAATATCCCCAGACCCACGCCGAGCGGTGCCGCAACCGGGCCGCCATAAGTGAAGCCGTAGACGATCACGGTCAGCACAACGGAGACGAGGATCGCCCCCGCCAGACGCTGCGCCACCCCCCCCATGTCTCCGCGCTTCCATGCCATTACCTGCCCGAAGGGCAGCAGAAGCAGCAGCGGCACCATCAGCGGCACGAAGGTGGCGTTGAAGAAAGGCGGACCGACCGAGATCTTGGCACCGGTCACGGCTTCGAGCGCCAGCGGATAGAGCGTACCGATCAGGACCGTCGCGCAGGCAGTGGCGAGGAACAGATTGTTCATCACGAGGGCGCCCTCGCGCGAGACAGGCGCGAAGATCCCGCCCTGGCGCAACAGCGGCGCGCGCCAGGCGAACAATGCCAGCGATCCGCCGATGAAGAAGACGAGGATCGCCAGAATATACATCCCCCGATCAGGGTCGACGGCGAAGGCATGCACCGAGGTGAGCACGCCGGAGCGCACCAGGAAGGTGCCCATCAGCGAGAGCGAAAAGGTCAGGATGGCGAGCAGGATCGTCCAGATCTTGAGCGCATCACGCTTCTCCATCACCACGGTGGAATGGATCAGCGCGGTGCCGAGTATCCACGGCAGGAGCGAGGCGTTTTCGACCGGATCCCAGAACCACCAGCCGCCCCAGCCGAGTTCGTAATAAGCCCAGTAGGAGCCCATCGAGATGCCGAGCGTCAGAAACAGCCACGCACCCAGCGTCCAGGGCCGCACGGCGCGCGCCCAGACCGCATCGATCTTGCCCTCGATCAGCGCCGCCATGGCGAAGGCGAAGGTGATCGAGAAGCCGACATAGCCGACATAAAGCAGCGGCGGATGAATCGCGAGGCCGATATCCTGGAGGATGGGGTTGAGATCACGCCCCTCGAAAGGCGCCTGGTCGATGCGTTCGAACGGGTTTGAACTCAAGAGCAGAAACAGCAGGAAGGCGATCGTCACCGATGCCTGCACGGCGATCGTGTTGGCGCGCAGCTTCGGTGGCACGGCGTTGCGCGCGATGCCGACCAGCGCGCCGAACAGGGTGAGAATCACGATCCAGAGCAGCATCGAGCCCTCGTGATTACCCCAGACCCCCGTGATCTTGTAGATCATCGGCTTTTGCGAGTGCGAATTCGCATAGACGTTCGTGAGGGAGAAATCCGAGGTGACATAGGCGTAGGTCAAAACCCCGAAGGAAAACAGCACCAGTGCGAAGACGCCGACTGAAGCGGGCGCGCCGACGCTCATCAGGACCGGATCATTGGTGCGCGCCCCCCAGAAGGGCACCACCATCTGGATGACCGACAGCCCGAGTGCGAGAGCCAGCGCGAAATGTCCCACTTCGATCAGCAATGAACTGCCCCTTCCGCCATCAATGTTTCAGCCTGCAACCCGGTTACTGCGTGCCGGGCGCCGGATCACCATGTTGCCACACGCCCTGCGCCTTGAGCGCATCCGCCACCTCGCGTGGCATGTAGTTCTCGTCGTGGCGAGCGAGAACGGTATCGGCGCGAAACAGGCCCGAACCGTCGATCGCGCCCTCTGTCACCACACCCTGCCCTTCCCGGAACAGATCCGGCAAGAGGCCTTGATAGCGCACCTCGATCGTCGCGCCCCCGTCAGTGACGGTGAAATAATGAATCTGGCCGTCCTCCCGGCGGATCGAGCCATCCTCGACCAGTCCGCCGAGGCGAAAGCGCACACCCTCGTCGACACCTTGGGCGGCAATGTCGCTCGGCGCACGGAAGAAGACGATCGTGTCGCGCATGGCAAAGAGCACCAGCCCCAGCGAGAGGGCCAGCACGGTCCCGGAGACACCGATGAGGACCAGACGGCGTTGTTTGCGTGTCATGTCAGGTTACTCTCGCAGGATACCGGCCTCGCGGGCCACCGATTCGACTTCTTCGATTGCCTGGCTGTCACCGGCAAGCGCGCGGCGAGCATCGGCCAGGGCCTGCTCGGCGGGCTCGACCTGCCCGAGCACCGCGTAGGAGCGCACCAGACGCCCCCATTCCTGCGCATTCCCGCCTTCCGTGGCAAGGCGTTCGGCGAGCCCCGCGACCATGCCGGCAATCGCGCCCGACGCATCGCCCTGAGCGTCAACCGCTCCCTCCGCCGGAGGCGCATCGCCCTCGAGAGCAGCAATGCGCCGACGCACCACCCCGACCCATGGCGCATCGGGATCCGATTCGGCCAGCAGATCGCGGTAACGCTCCAGCGCAATCTCCGTATCACCGTCCTGATGCGCCGCCGTCGCCAGGAAGAACCGTGCTTTCGGCTGGCGCGTATCCTGTTCGAGGGCGCCCTCGAAGGCCTCGCGCGCCGATGAGGAGACGATCCCCTCTGACGCCATGACCAGCGCCTCACCAAAATTCGCCAGACGCTCGGCGTCTGCGCCGAGCAGATTGATCGCCCGGCGGTAGGCCATGGCGGCATCGTCAAAACGTCCCATCCGGATATAGACCGGCGCGACCACCTCCCAGCCCTCGCCGTCTTCCGGATTGCGCTGCAGATGCGCCTCGATCCGTGCGACGGCCTGGCTCATGTCGATATCGCTGCCGGGTGTAACCGGTTGCATACGCGCACTCAGCGGTTGGCCCGGCAGTTCCGGCGAGCCCTGCGCGCCATAGATCGCGAGTGCGACCAGCGGGATCGCCGAGAGCGCCAGCGCCGAGGTCGCGCGCCGCCGCCGCAATGCCGGCTCATCGAGCGTCTTGCTGCCGGATTCCCGGCGCGCATCCGCGCGGATCAACCGCCGCGCCGCCTCCGCCTTCGCGGCGGCGGCCTCCTCGGGCGTGAACATCCCGCGCGCGAGATCGCGCTCGATTTCCTGCAACTGCTCCTCGTAGAACAGCCGCTCCCCTTCGCCTGCTGATGCGGCGCCGGAGGCCCTGCGCGGGCGCGATAATGGCCAAAGCACAGCCATGATCGTGGCCGCGGTCATGGCGAGAAAGAGAATCCAGATCGACATGGCACCTATCTACAGCGAAGCCGTTCACCTGACGATGTAATGGTCCGGCGACACGGTGTCACGCAAGGGATGTTACTGAATCGGCAAAAACATGGCGTGCATAGCCGTCGCACTGCGAAAAAGCGTCGCTGACATGCTGCGGGCCGCGCTCGAATCAGCGCAGGATATGCCCCTGCAGGCCAATATACACGTCGGATCGCCCGCCCCGCGGCATCACGACCCCACCCGCAAGCCGCAAGGTCAGCGGGCCGAGGCTGAAACCGGTCACATGCGCGCCCAGCCGCAACTCCTGATAACCCGGCTCCAGATAAACCGAGGCTTCCGGCCCGGCGAAGACCGTTTGCGTCAGAGCGGGCCCGGTTGCCAGACGCGCCCAGAGCGAGGGTGCGGCGCTACCGGCCATGATCGTCGCATGGGTCAGAAAGGGGCGGCGCGTCCAATCAGGCCCGGAGGGCGCAGGCTGCACACGCAACGGCGCCTCGCGCCACAATTCCGCGATCAAGGCCGCCCCCACACGCGGTCTTTGCCAGCGCGGCAAAGCGTCGTCCCCCAGTGCCTGGGCCCGCCGGATCTCCATACCGGCGGCGATCGTCATGAAACCGAGAGCGGTATTGTCCTGGCGTCCGAAATACAGCCTCGAGATCTGCGTCATGCGCGGGACATAGGCGGTGAAACCGTCGGGCGCCTGCCAGCGTTCACGCGTCGCGCCGAGATTCGTCATGAGCATGGCGACCGGCCCCGGTGCCGCGATATTGCCGGAAAGACTGTGCTTGAAGCCGCTTCCGCCAAAGATCGATACTTCCGCCAGTTCGACCGAAGCGAACAGCACCCGGTCGAACCTGTCGGAGACGGTCGGCTGCGCGTCCTGCCCGGCGTGCCGCATATCCGCAATGCCCGACCCGCCGAGCAGAGCCATGAAGACCAAGACCGTGAAGATCAGGCAAACGGCGCGGTCCATCCCACCCGCTGCCCGGTTACGGCTCAGCGCCCCTGAACAGCTTTGACGAGGCGCTGCGACGGCGCTTGTGGACGGGTTGGCGAAACGCAAGACGGCGCCACCTGAAATCGAAAATTGCCTAACGACCTCTTAACAACCCATTCGCAACCGTGCAATGCGAATCTCCGCCAAAGGTTGTGGTTATGCACAGCCGCACTTCCCCGTCGCCGGCATCGCCCTGGATGGGAAAAGGCGGGTGCAATCGGGACGGTATGTCCAGACGCCGCCCCGCCACCGCGATCATGCCGGCGCCTCCGCGCGCGCCGCCACCTGCGCCTCCCGCTTCTCGCGCTGCATCCGCCAATCGGTGCGGAAGTTCCAGATCATGATGCTGATCACGCCGATGGCACCGATCACCTCGGCAATCGGCGTGTTCGGCCACAACAGCGCCACGCCGAAGCCGAACAGCGCGATGCGCGTCAACCAGTTCAGCGGCGCTTCCATATGCCCTTCGATCGCCGAGCCCAACGCGTAGACGCCGATCACCGCGATGACGAAGATATGCATCACCTCCCAGAAATCTCCGCCGACGAAATTGGTATAGGCGAACAGAACCGGCAGCAGATACAGGCCCTTGGCCACTTTCCAGGCCTCGAGGCCGGTGCGCATCGGCGGTGTCTTGGCAATCGCCGCAGCCGCGAAGGCGGTGATGCAGACGGGCGGGGTGACGTTGGAATCGAGCGACAGCCAGAAGATGATCAGATGCGCCGAGAGCAGCGCCATTGTGATCACATGCGCATCGAGTGCCTGCGGATAGACCTGCGAGAGGATTTCCGGCGGCGCGGCATTGATCAGCGCCAGCGCCGCATCCCGACTCATCGGCTCGGCCAGAGCCGTCATCGCCCCCGGATCGACCAGCGAGAGGATGATCCGCGTCCCCTCGGGAATCTGCCCCGCCATCATCACATCGATCAGCGCGCTGTTCTGTATCAGAAGATGCAGGGCCGGTGCCGAGAGCGTCGCGAGCACGATGTAGGACGCCGTAACCGGCAGGCCCATCCCGAGGATCAGCGACGCCAGGGCGATGAGCAGAAGCGCGATCAGGAGGTTGTTGCCGGACCATTGCGCGATCATCAGCGAGATCGTGTTGCCGATGCCGGTCATGGCCACGACATTGATGATCAGCCCCACCGCGACGAGCAGCACGGCGGTCATGATCATGTTGGTCGAGCCCAGCGCCAGCGCGTCCAGGATCGCCTTAGGGCCCATTTTGTTCGGTGTGAACCAGGAGGCCACCACGCAGGCCGCGATGGCGAAACCCGCAGCGTAGGTCGGCGTGTAGCCGGCGACCAGCAGGCCGATCAGGGTGAAAATCGGGATCAGGAATGACGGGCCGCCCTTCATGAGCACTTCCCACGCCGTCGGCGCGTCGTCATCCATGGCCTGGAGATCGTATTTCTTGGCGTTGATGCGCACGAAGAAGGCGACGGAGAGGAAATACACGATCGCCGGCAGGAAGCTCACGGCCACGATGGTGAGATACGAGATCTGGGTGAAGGTGGCCATCACGAAGGCGCCCGCTCCCATGATCGGCGGCATGATCATGCCGCCCGTCGATGCCGCTGATTCGACCGCAGCCGCAAAGCGTGGCGGGAAGCCCGCGCGCTTCATCAGCGGAATGGTGATGACCCCGGTCGAGACCGTGTTCGCCACCGCCGAGCCACTCGTCGTTCCCGTCAGCGCCGAGGAGAAGACCGCGACGAAACCCGGCCCGCCGACGAAACGCCCGGCCATGGCACGGGCGAGATCGACGATGAACATGCCCGCGCCCGAGCGCACCAGAAAGGCGCCGAAAATGATGAAGAGATAGACATAGGTCGCCGAAATCAGCGCGATCGAACCGAACATCCCCTCATCCGCGAGGATCGAGCGAAAGAAGAGCGTGTCGGTCGTGAGCCCGGCAAAACGGAAGACGCCACTGAGCGTAGGCCCCCACCAGACGACGTAAGTCAGAGCGACGAGAATGAGGATGGGAATGATCAACCCGGTCGCGCGACG
>NZ_DATGCW010000262.1:0-7106 GCF_035311605.1 Saliniramus sp. | reverse complement strand
GGCAGGCGGTGCTTCCTCGCGGCTGCGCCGGTTGGCGAAGCGCGAGCGTGTCAGGACGCCCGACAGCGCGATCGCCGCCGGCAAGGCCAGGACGATCGACAGGATCAGGACGATCGGAAAGGCCGCCGCGGGATCGATCGCACCGGGGAGTACCGGCAGGAGGGCCCCGAGAAGGTTCGAAATGATCGCGACCAGCGGCAGGAAGACGATTGCGGCAACGATGACACGGGCATTCATGCTGGCCTCCGGGTATTCCTCGGCATTTGCGCAAACCGACAGGATACCCGTTACAACATCTTGAACGCGATTCCGTTCACCTGCCCTCTTGCGCGGCTCGTGCATGCAAGGCCGCGAGCCCCGCCCCGGCAGCGCCCGGCGCTGCGATCTGGGCGACGAGACCATGCGCCTGGCAGGCCTGTGCATAGCGCGTGGCGAGATCGCCGCGTCCGATGATCGTGCAGGCGGTTGCAGCCGGAGAGCCGGCACCTTCGCCCGGCCCTCCCATCGCTGCCCGTGCCTGCGCGACTTCGGTGCCGATCAGCAGACCGGAGAGATAATCCCCGATGTCAGCCGGTGCGAGCCTTTCGAAAAGCACGAGGCTGCGGGCCGAAAACAGCTTTGCCAGAAGCTCTCCCCCATCCGCGCCCGCTGCCGCAACGCCCCGCGCGAAAGCCTCCCGGTCGCACGGCACGGCGTCGTCGCGCGGCGGCATCAGGTCGCCGAGAATGCTGTGGCGGGTCATGGCGCCGTAGAGCTCACCCGTCATGCAGGTGCGAAACCGCATGATCCGTCCCTGCGCAGTCTCCACCCATTTGGTATGGGTGCCGGGCAGAATCAGAAGCCGCGCCGGATCATCCGGAGATTGCGGATTCTGTGCCAGATGACCGACGATCTCGGTCTCCTCGCCGCGCATCACGTCAGGATGGGGGCCACGATCGTCGCAAAGGCCCGGCACGAAGGCGATGACAGTGCCGTCGGGCATTGTATGGCGCACGATTCCAGCCGTCAGCGCGTCGACATCGGCGGGAAGCGGAAGATACGGCGTCTGTACCCAGCCATTGCGGCTCGTGATCATGCCGGAGGCATAGACGGGCAAGTCCACCTGCTGCGCGCGCCAGGGGGCGATCGCCTCGGCGAAGGTCTCCGCGAAGCTGTCCCGGGCGCGGCGGATACCCTCGTTGCTTTCGCGACTCGCGATCACGTTGCCGGCGGCATCGAGCAGCATGACGCGCAGGCGCGTCGTTCCCCAGTCGAGACCGATCAGCGCCGGTGCGCCGGGGGTATCGGGGAGCATTACACGGCCCCCCGGTCCGGGCTGCCCGTATCGAGCAGGCTGAACATGGCGAAATCACGGGCGATCGCGGCGGCGGTGGCGCGCAGATCGTCACGAAAACGACCCAGCGCATCCAGCGAGGTACGCGTCGTGGAGGAGGTGACCGAGATGCCGCCGAGCGGGCGGCTGCTTGCGTCGAGGATCGGAGTGGCGATGCAGATGATCTGCGGTTCGTGCTCCTCGCGATCATGGGCGATGCCGGTCACGCGCACGGTTTCGAGCTGGGTGCGCAGGGCCTGTGCATCGGTGAGGCTATACGGTGTGTGGCGATAGAAACTCTGTTGCGCGATGGCGCGCTCGCGCTCGGTTTCGTCGAGAAAGGCGAGGATCGCCTTGCCGATTCCGGTGCAATAGGCCGGACCGATCTTGCCGGCATCGGAAAACATCGGGATCGGGCGGGTGGCGTTGCGCTTGTCGACATAGAGTACCTGCGCATTGTCGAGCTGCGCCAGATGGATCGTCTCGCCGGTCACCGCGGAGAGCGCATCGAGATGGTGGCGCGCGACCGGGGCGAGGGAGGCGCGGCGCCAGGCGGCATGGGCGAGGCGGATCAGGCGCGGGCCAAGGCTGTAGCCCTGGCTTCTGGCGTCACTGGTGAGCATGCGCTGGCTGACGAGGGTCTGCAGCAGGCGATAGAGCGTCGCCTTCGGCAGATCCGATTCGGCGAGCAGCTCCGAAAACCGCACCGGGCGCTCATAGGCGGCGACCTTGTCGAGCAGGGACAATGCCTTCCCTACGGTTCCATCCGAAGAGGATTGTTCGTTCACGGCGCCTCACAGTTCCAGTTTTGCGCGCAAACCGGATTTTTCTTTTTTCGATTGACAGAACTAGCACCACGCTACATCGTTTTCAATAAACGAAACAAGGTTTCATTATTTGAAACTCTGATAAACGGAGGAAAACGTCATGAGAACTGATTCCAAGCTTGAAACGACTATGCATCCGCAAGGGAAGACACGTCGCGGCTGGCTGATGGCCAGCGCCGCTGCGGTCGTCATTGGTGCGGTCGGCATGTCCGGCGCGGCGCAGGCGCAAAGCTATCCTGATCGTCCGCTCACCCTGATCGTGCCCTGGGGCGCCGGCGGCGGTACGGATGCGACGGCGCGCATCATTGCGTCGCTGCTCGAGGGTGAAATCGGCCAGCCGGTCAATGTGGTCAACCGCACCGGCGGTTCCGGCGTGGTCGGGCATTCCGCCATCGCGGAGGCGGAGCCGGACGGATACACGATCGGCATGGCTACGGTCGAGATCAACATGATGCACTGGCAGGGCCTCACCGATCTGACCTGGGAGGATTACACCCCGCTGGCGCTGGTCAACGAGGACCCCGCCGCCGTGCATGTGCGCGCCGATTCGGAGTGGGGCGATCTTAACGACATGCTTGACGCGATCCGCGCCAATCCCGGCGAGCATCGTGCCTCGGGCACCGGGCAGGGCGGTATCTGGCACCTCGCCATTGCGGGCCTGCTCTCCGAGCTCGACATGGATCCCGCATCGGTGCCGTGGGTGCCGAGCCAGGGAGCGGCGCCGGGTCTGCAGGATCTTGTGGCGGGCGGTGTCGATATCGTGCCGTCCTCGATTCCGGAGGCCCGTTCGCTGCTCGAAGCCGGGCGCGTCAAGTCACTCGCGGTGATGTCGAGCGAGCGCAACGACGCCTTCCCCGATGTGCCGACCACGCAGGAGATCGTCGGCGTTTCGTGGAATATCGGTGCATGGCGCGCCATTGTCGGTCCGCAGGGCATGCCCGAGGAGGCTGTCGAAACACTGACCGCGGCGCTTGAGACTGTCTATAACAGCGATGAATATGCCGAGTTCATGTCCGGCCAGGGCTTCGGCCTGCGCTGGGCGGTTGGCGACAATCTCGTCACCTTCATGTCTGAGAGCAACGAGAATCTCGGCGCCGTGATGCGCGAGGTCGGCCTCGCCGAGTAAGTTCGGCCTCGCCCCCGCGAGGTCTGCCTCGGGTGCCGTGCCCGTCCCTCCAGGCACGGCACCCGCTTTCCCTTGCATCGACCCTTGATCGGAGACGGGAATGCGGCTCAACGATGCCCTTCTGGGTTTATTGTTGTTCGGGATAGCGGCTGCGCTTTATCTCGGTTCGCGCGATTTCAAGCCGATTCCCGGCCAGCAGATCGGCGCGGGCGCCTTTCCGACCGTTCTTGCGACCGGCTTCGCCTTGTGCGGTGTCATTCTCGTGATCTCAGGTCTGCGCAGCCGCCTGCCCGCGATTGTTTGGACGGACTGGACCCGGGAGCCCGACGGGATCCGCAATGTCGTGGTGATCATCGGCCTGGTGATCGTCTATATCGTCTTTTCGCGGCAGCTCGGATTCATGCTGACAATGGCGCCGATCATCCTGATCATGCTGCGTCTGTTCGGTGTCGGCTGGCTGCTTTCGCTGACGATTGCGTTGATCGCGGTTCTGGGCATGCAATATCTCTTCGGTCGCTTCCTGCTGGTCCCGCTTCCCTGGGGTCTGCTCGCGCCGATACGCTGGTGGTGAACGATGGGTGCGATCGAGCAGGCCGCCGGGCTGGTGTTCCAATGGGACGTTCTGGTCACGATCTTCTTCGCGGCCATATTCGGCATGTTCGTAGGCGCCATACCCGGCCTGACCGCGACCATGGCGATTGCGCTGCTCGTGCCGGTTACCTTCTTCATGGATCCGATCCCTGCGGTCGGGGCGATGGTGACCTGCGCGGCCATGGCGATCTTCGCCGGGGATATTCCCGGCACGCTTTTGCGCATTCCCGGTACACCGGCCTCCGCCGCCTATACCGACGAAGCCTATGCGATGACCCGCAAGGGCGAGGCGGAGAAGGCGCTGGGTGCCAATCTGCTCTATTCGGCACTCGGCGGTCTGGTGGGGACGGCGGTGCTGATCTTCGCCGCGCCGCATCTCGCCGAAGTCGCCCTGAAATTCTCCTCCACGGAATATTTCTGGATGGCGATGCTGGGCCTGACCTGCGCCGCCTTCATCAGTTCCGGATCGCCGGTCAAGGGGCTGGTCAGCCTGCTGATCGGGCTGTCGGTGGCGACAATCGGGCTCAACAACCCCGCCGGACAGCCCCGCTTCACCTTCGGCAATACGGAAATGATGGGCGGGATCGATTTCATCGCGGCGATGATCGGTCTTTTTGCGGTCTCCGAAATTCTGCGCAACGCCGCCGGCGGGGCACGCAACCTGCCCGTGCCGCAAATGAAGATCGGTAATCCCCTGCGCGGTTGGGGGCAGATGTTGTGCACCTATTGGCGCCAGCAGGTGCGGGGCAATGTCGTGGGCGTCGGCGTCGGCGCATTGCCCGGTGCGGGAGCCGATCTCGCCGCGTGGATCGCCTATGCCGTGAGCCGGCGTTTCTCAAAGAACCGGGAGAAATACGGCAAGGGGCATGTGGAAGGCATCGTCGAGGCTACCTCCGCCAATAATGCGGCGGTGGGGGCGGCCTGGGTGCCTGCTCTGGTCTTCGGTATTCCCGGTGATACCATCACGGCGATCGTGATCGGGGTGCTCTTCGTCAAGGGGCTCAATCCGGGGCCGACCCTGTTCATCTTCAACCCGCAGAACATCTACGCCATCTTCCTGATCTTCATTCTGGCCAATCTGATCATGATACCGCTCGGTTATCTGGCGATCAGGGCGGGCAGGCAGTTGTTGCGCGTCCCGCGGCGGATCATCATGCCGGTGATCCTCGCCTTCTGCATGATCGGCGCCTTCGCCACAAACAATGCGGTGTTCAATATCGGCATCATGCTCGCCTTCGGCATTCTGGGCTTCTTCATGGAAGACAACGGGATACCGGTTGCGCCGTGCATTCTCGGCATCGTTCTGGGCGGCATGGTCGAGCAGCATTTCATCACCACCATGATCCGCAGCGATGGAGAGCTCCTCGCCTTCTTCGGACGTCCGATCGCGGCGGGGCTCGGCGTGGTGACGCTCTTGATCTGGGTCACGCCGCTGATCATGTGGCTGCGCCGCAGCGCCAGCGCGGCGCCACAGGGCGCCGGATCGGAAGGCGCCTGAGGGCCGGCTTCAGACGTGGCGCTGATTCAGGATGCGCGACGCGCGGGCGGGGCGTTGGTGCTCGCCGGCCGGGCGGAGGGCGTGGCGGTGTGTCCGGGATCCGCGCTCGCCCGCCCCGCACGCCGGATTACCTGGTGCGCTTCGGCGGCATCAGGAGACGCGCCATGGTGCCGGGTGAACCCGCCGAGAAAATCGTACCGGGGGGTGAGACGCAGCCGGCAACTGCGCCAGCCCTGCAGACCATTCCCGATAGAGGCCAGTTCCGACTTTTCGCGGCGGCGTGCAAGAGCGGATGCGAGGCGCGCGCACAGGAGCGTCGCTGCGCCCGGACAGGCCGGATCGGTCGCTTCGTGCCAGATCACCGCGCGACCATGGGCAAACAGCACCAGCGCGGCGGCCAGAACCTCCTCGCCCTCGCGCAGGAGCGCCACCTGACAACTCCTGTCACCCGCCATGGCGCGGCTGGCCGCGCGGATGGCATTGACGGTTCCGACATCATGAAGCAACGCACGGCGCCCCTGACGCGCGGCTGCGCGGGCGTCACAATCGAGCAGATGTTCCACCCCCGACCGCAGGGAGGCGGCATCGCTGCTGCGCTGGAACGTGAGGGCGTTGTTCATGTCCGGTCCGGCTGCGATCGCTCTGGGCCACGGGACCGGCGGGCAAAGCGGACCCTCCCGCAATGGCGCGTCCGCTGCGCCGCTCTGGTCGCGAACCAGTGCCGCGAAGGCCGAGGCTGCCTGCGGAAGATCGAACTGAAGCGTCGTCGCGCGCCTGCCGAGCATCATGCAGGCTGCGGCGAAGGTGCGCTCCGCCTCCTCACGCAGAAGGAAGGGCGCGCCGGTCGCGGCCGGATGCGGGCGCATGATCTGCCAGCCGCGCGTCAGAAAACCGGTCGTCGCGCGCAGCGGGAACAGGCCACATAATGTCCCGGCGCGCCACACGGTCAGGATCTGCAGATCGCGCAGAGTGTTGTCGTGGCGGGCGACTGCGGCGAGCCAGAGCGGATGCAGGAAGGGATCGGGAACGAGCGCCCGCGATGCGACCCGCCGCCACGCGGTGCACAGGCTCTCCGCCGCCCGCGCCGGGAGCAGGCAGAGGCGGAACCCGGCGATATCCTCGCCGACATGCGTGTCGGGATCGAAGACTGCGCCGCGCGCGCCATGCGGCCCCGAACGCATTGCCTCCGATACCCCCTGATTCGAACGTGCCCACATGGGTGCCACCATGATCGCCTCCCGCTTTCTGCATGTCGCCGACCTGTCCTGTCCCGAAACAGAACAATCAGCGCATGTGCATGTCCGTGGGCGTTCACGGTTCAAGAACCATACCGCAATGACGTAGGGTGAGGTACCGGTGGCTGGTAACTTTTCGTTAAGGTTAATAAAGAGTTAAGGCAGGATGGAGCCGGATGCCACGCTTCTGGCTCCGCTTGCGTGAATGGCCGGCGCCCTCATCCGCCCCAGGCGACCCGCAGCGGATTGTCGGCGAGGGCTTGCGCATCCGGGCGGTCGATGCCCGGCTGGCCGAGAAAGGCCTGCCACAGTGCTTCGACCTCGTCACGGCCGAGATCCTTGACGATGAAGACGAGCCGGGTGAGCCGGTCGGCATTGTCGGGCCAGGCATCGAGAATGGCGGGGACATGCACGACATGCTGCACGCCATGCAGCACGACGGGATGATCGGGATCTTCGGCAATACAGACGATTCCCTTGACGCGCAGCAGCTTGGCGCCGTGGCTCGCGCGCAGGA
>NZ_DATGCW010000261.1:0-8989 GCF_035311605.1 Saliniramus sp. | reverse complement strand
AAACGCGTCAACCGGACATCTGCGCTCGTCACACAAATGATCCGCGTTATTGCTCAGATCACTGACACAAGCCTGACCATATACAAACACTGCCTGTTTCGAGCCTGTCCTCGCCTCCTGCAACAAATGTGTCGGGTTCGGTTGAGCAAACTGCGGAAAGGGCATGCTGCCGGGCAATGGGGAACCGGATTCAAGAACAGATCACGTTACGCGATCCCCGGTCGCGCATGCGGAAAATTCCCTCACCCCCGCATCACCCTTCCCACCTCATCCACCCGACACCGCACCTCAACACGCCCCTCAATCCCCGCCAGTGCGCGCAGATCCTCCAGATCGCGCCCGTCGAAGGTCTCGATCGAAAGCATCACCCTTCCGCCGCAGCATTGGCCGAGATCGGGGCCGAGTGCGTAGTCGAGGAAGAGCGCGGGGCCTCGGCCAGCCTCCAGGGCCTTGCGGCAATCGGTGAGGACGTCCCATTCGAGGCGGCCGCCGCCGATCGTGCCGGCGAAGGCGCCGTCGGGGCGGACGGCCAGCCAGGCGCCGGCTTCGCGGGGGGCGGAGCCCTTGACGGCGTGGATGCGCGCAAAAGCCGCCGCGCCGGCCTCCTCCACCATCGCCGCAAGGCGGGCGAAGGGGTTCGCCGCCCCGCTCACGGCTGCACTCCCGCCTCCGGATCTTCACCCTCCCGCGCCCCGCCATCCAGCGCCTCACCCTGCAATGCCGCGCAGGCCCGCAGCACCGCCTCGGGCGTTGCCGGCGCGTCGAGGGGGATGCGCGCGCCTTCCGGAGCCACCGCGCGCACGGCATCGGTGATGGCGCAGAAGGCGGCATTGGCGAGCATCAGGGGCGGCTCGCCCACGGCCTTGGAACGGTAGATCGTCTGCGTGCGGTTGGCATTGGGATAGAGCGTCACCTTGAAATGCTCCGGCACGTCGGAGGCGACGGGGATTTTATAGGTCGAGGGGGCGTGGGTGCGCAGCCGCCCCTCGCCGTCATAGACGAGCTCTTCCGTCGTCAGCCAGCCCATGCCCTGCACGAACCCGCCCTCGATCTGGCCGATATCCACCGCCGGATTGAGCGATTGCCCGACATCGTGAAGGATATCGACGCGGGTGATGCGGTTCTCGCCGGTGAGCGTGTCGATCACAGCCTCGACGCAGGCCGCGCCATAGGCGAAATAGAAAAACGGCTTGCCTTGCGCCTTCTCCCGGTCCCACCAGATTTCAGGCGTACGGTAGAAACCGGCCTCGGAGAGTTGCACCCGGTTCATCACGCAGGCGCGGGCGAGCTCGGGAAAGCTGACGCTCTCATTGCCGATGAAGACGCGGTCGTCGCGGAAATCGATCTGCTCTGCCAGTACGCCGTATTTTTCGGCGGCAAAGGCGCGCATGCGGCCCTTGATCGCCTCGCAGGCGACCTTCGCGGCCATGCCGTTGAGATCGGAGCCGGAAGAGGCCGCCGTCGGGGCGGTGTTGGGGACCTTCGCGGTGGTCGTCGCGGTGATGCGCACCCGCTCCAGGGCGATGCCGAATTCCTCCGCCACCACCTGCGCCACCTTCATGTAGAGCCCCTGGCCCATCTCGGTGCCGCCATGGTTCAGATGCACCGAGCCGTCCTGATAGACATGCACCAGCGCCCCGGCCTGGTTGAGATGCATGAGGGTGAAGCTGATGCCGAATTTCACCGGGGTAAGCGCGATCCCCTTCTTCAGGATTCGCGAGGAGGCATTGAAGGCCGCGATCTCGGCCCGCCGCGCGCGATAATCGGCGCTCTCGGCGAGCTCCGCGATCATCGCATGCATGATCTGCGGATCCTCGACCTTCTGGCCATAGGGGGTGATGTCGCGCCCCGCCGCATAGAGATTGGCCAGCCGCACATCCAGCGGATCGCGCCCGGTGGCCCAGGCGATCTCGTCCATGACGCGCTCGATCGAGAGCATGCCCTGCGGCCCTCCGAACCCGCGAAAAGCGGTGTTCGAGACGGTATTCGTCTTCAGCCGGCGTGTGTCGATGCGCACGGCAGGAAGATAATAGGCATTGTCGGAATGGAACATGGTGCGGTCGACCACGCCCTGGCTCAGATCCGCCGAATAGCCGCAACGCACCAGATGCGCGACCTTGTAGCCCTGGATGACGCCATCATCATCATAGCCGAGTTCGTAATCGCAGCGCATGTCGTGGCGCTTGCCGGTGAGGGCGAAATCGTCGTCGCGGTCGAGCCTGATCTTGCAGGGCCGCCCGGTGACCCTCGCGCCGAGCGCTGCGATCGCGGCCCATTGCGTGGCCTGGCTCTCCTTGCCGCCAAACCCGCCGCCCATGCGGCGCACCTCGCAGGTCACATAGGCATCGGGCAGGGCGAGCACCCGGGCGATCACGTGCTGGACTTCGGTGGGATGCTGCGTGGAGGAGGTGACGTGGATATCGCCCTCCTCGCCGGGCACCGCGAGCGCGGCCTGCCCTTCCAGATAGAAATGCTCCTGCCCGCCGATGCGCAGCGATCCGCTCAGCCTGTGGGGGCTTTGCGCGATCGCGGCAGCGGCATCGCCGCGCCCGAAGCCATAATCTGCCAGCACGGTCTCGTCGCGCGCCTCGGCATCCTCGACGGTGACGGAGGGCCGCTCGGCTTCGATCTCGACATGCGCCTTGCGCGCAGCGCGCCGGGCGGCGTCACGGGTGGTGGCGACAACGGCAAAGAGCGCCTGGCCGTGGAAATCGACGCGACCCTCGGCAAACATCGGATCATCGCCCATGGCCGGGGAGACGTCGTTGGGGCCGGGTATGTCGGAAGCGGCGAGGACGGCCACGACACCGGGTGCTTGGCGCACAGGGGCGAGATCGAGCGCGATGATGCGCCCGCGCGCCTTCGGCGCCATGCCGATGGCGATATGCAGGGTGCCCTCCGGCTCGCGGATATCGTCGATATAGTGCGCATTGCCCTGCACGTGCCGCAGGGCCGAATCATGCGGCAACGCCTGGCGTACATGCCGCAGGGGTCGCGACACATCACCCGCCACGCTATCCGTATCGCCCTCACCTTGCCCCGTCTTCACGCCATCCATCGCCGAACCCGTCATCTGTTTTCCTTGAGGATAATGCGATTTCGCGCTGATGCCAGAGTGCTGCCTCAGGGGAATGGCAAGCGCGAGAATGCGAAGCCCTCGCCGTCAGGGCGTACCCGCGCGATATTGGGCAGGCCCCAATGATAGCCAGCGACGGGGAGCTCCTCCCGGGCGGCCATGTCGAGCAGGCGCATCCGCGTTTCCCTTGCGGCATCAGGATCCATGTCGAACATCAGCTGCCAGTCGGGATGACGTACGAACAGCTCGGGCAGATGCGCGGCATCGCTGATCAGCAGCATTGCAGCGTCACCGGAAGCAATCCTGAACGCCATGTGACCCGGCGAATGTCCATGCGCCGCCAGCGCCGTGACGCCGGCGGCGATCTCGTCGCCATCCTCGTATTCGAGGAGCGCCAGCGCCGGCTGGGCGGGATTGTCGAAGATGCGCCGAACATTGGCGAAATTACCCTGCCAGAATTCAGGCGCCCGCGCCGCCTCGTCGGCATCGAGCCAGTAAGCGAGATCGCGCCGCGGCACCATGACCTGCGCCTGCGGGAAAAGCGGCTGGCCGGAGGCGTCGCGCAGGCCGTTCACGTGGTCGCCATGACAATGCGATATCACGACCGTATCGATATCCTCCGGCGCGACGCCGATGGCGCGCAGATTGGGCAGGAGCAGCCCGAACCCGGTCCCCTCCGCCTGCGGGCCGTTGCCGGTATCGAAAAGAACCAGCCGGTCATCAAGGCGCAGCAGCAGCGGCGTGAACGGTATCTCGATGGTATCGCGCGAACGCATCCCAGCCGCGAGCGCATCAGCCACCGTGGCGCGGGGCGCATTGGCGACGAAGCTGTCGGCGAGCGGCATCACCCGCTTGCCGTCATAGACACCGGCAATGGTCGCATCGCCGAGGCGCGTGACGAAGGCGGGAGTGGGCGCGGGTTGCGGCTTCATGCGTCGTCCTCCTCGGATCGCCGCGCCGGCTCATGCTCGGCGCGATTGATGGCGTATCTGCGAGGGTCGCCGAGCCCGAGGGATTGTCAATACCTGTGCGCGCAAATCCGCCAAGCGACCAATGCGCGAGTCGCCTCATGCGCTCAGCACGGATCCCGCCGGTGTCGCAAAAGAAAACCCCCGCATGCCTTGCAGCATCCGGGGGCAGTCTTCAGGGTCGTGGCTGCGCCGATCAGGCGCGGAATTCCGGTGCGCCTTCCTCGCCGAGGCGGCCCCAGATCTTCTTCTTGGTGAAGTAGAGCAGACCGGCAAAGACGATCAGGAACAGCATCACCTGGAAGCCGATGCGCTTGCGCTGCTCGAGATGTGGCTCCGCCGTCCACATCAGGAAGGCGGTCACGTCCTTGGCATATTGCTCCACCGTCTCGGGCGCAACCGGACGGTTGGCACCTTCCGGCGTGTAGGAGATGACGCCATCGAACAGGACGTTCGGCATGGCGACGATCTGGCCGGGATAATACGGGTTGTAGTAATTTCCCGGTGTCAGTTCCATATCCGCCGGAGGCTCCTCGAAGCCCTTGAGGAAGGCGGCGATGTAGTCGACACCGTTTTCGTTGTACTGCGTGAACATGTCGGTGATGAACCAGGGGAAGCCGCGCTCGAAGGTGCGGGCCTTGGCCATCACGGAGAGATCCGGCGGAGCCTTGCCACCATTCGCCGCCGCCGCCTCGCGCTCGTTGCGGAAGGGGCTGATCCAGCGGTCGGACAGTTCACCCGGACGCTCGAACATCTCGCCGGACGCATCCGGGCCATCCGGAATGCGGAACTCGGCTGCGAAGGCTTCGACCTGCCCGGTGCTGAATTCAGGCCCGCCCGGCTCCGCCAGATTCCGGAATGAGACGTATTCGAGACCATGGCAGGAAGAGCAAGCCTGGCGAAAAACGAGGAAGCCGCGCTGCAGCTGCTCGCGATCGAAGGTGCCGAACGGCCCGGAGAAACTCCAGTCCTGAAGCGGCGGTTTCAGATATTCACCGGCTGCATGGGCCGCGCCGCTCGGCAGAGCGAGGGCGGCGACGAATGCGCCAGCGAGGAGGAGGGTCTTCTTCATTGTCACGAACCCTGATTCTTGTCATTCCCGTCGCGACCGCGCCGCCTGTGAAGGGGCGCGGTCAGGTGTGGCTGACCTCACGCGTCCTGAGGCTTTGCGGCTGCGCCCTGCGGCATGCCCGATCCGCTCTTCTTCAGCACCGATTCCGCGATCGAATTCGGCAGCGACTTCGGCTTTTCGAGCAGACCGAGCAGCGGCAGGAAGACGAGGAAATGCGCGAAGTAGAGCGCCGTCAGGATACGTGCCCAGACCACGTAGGCCCCTTCAGCAGGCATCGCTCCGAGATAGCCGAGCCCGATGCAGACGATCGCAAAGAGCCAGAAGAACAGCTTGAAGAGCGGACGATAGGCGCCGGAACGCACACGCGAGGTGTCGAGCCAGGGCAGGAAGGCCAGCACCGCGATCGATGCGAACATGGCGATCACGCCCAGCAACGCATTCGGAATCGCCCGCAGGATCGCGTAGAAGGGCAGGAAATACCATTCCGGCACGATATGCGAGGGCGTCACCGACGGGTTGGCCGGCACGTAATTGTCCGCGTGGCCCAGATAGTTCGGCATGTAGAAGACGAACCACGACAACACGATGATGAACAGCACCGCCGAGAATGTGTCCTTCACCGTCATGTAGGGGTGAAAGGGCACGGTGTCCTTCCTGGTCTTCACGTCGATTCCGGCGGGATTGTTGTTACCCGGCACGTGCAGCGCCCAGACGTGGAGCAGGACCACGCCGAAGATCATGAAGGGGAGCAGGTAATGCAGCGAGAAGAAACGGTTCAGCGTCGGATTGCCCACTGAGTAGCCGCCCCAGAGGAAGGAAACAATGGTATCGCCGACGACGGGGATCACCGAAAACAGGTTGGTGATCACGGTGGCACCCCAATAGGACATCTGGCCCCAGGGCAGCACGTAGCCCATGAAGGCCGTCGCCATCATCAGGAGCAGGATGATCACGCCAAGAATCCAGAGGACCTCGCGCGGCGCCTTGTAGGAGCCGTAATACAGACCGCGGAACATGTGGATATAGACGGCGACGAAGAAGAACGAGGCGCCGTTTGCATGCAGGTAACGCATCAACCAGCCGTATTCCACGTTACGCATGATGTGCTCGACTGACGAGAAGGCCAGTTCGGCATTGGCCGTGTAATGCATCGCCAGAACGATGCCCGTGACGATCTGCAGAACCAGCACGATCATCAGGATCGCGCCGAAGGTCCACATGTAGTTGAGGTTCCGGGGGACCGGGAACGCCACGAAGGAGGAATGCACCAGCCCGATGATCGGCAAGCGGCTTTCCAGCCACTTGGCGCCGGCGCTCTTGGGGACATAGGAAGGGGAATGCGTGCTCATCTGTCTCGCCTGCTAGAACTTGCGTGCCCACCATAGGGCCCGTCTGATGCGAACCCGTCAGGCCTCTTCGCCGATGATGATCGTCGTATCATCGACGAATTCGTAGGGCGGAAGCGGCAAATTGATCGGCGCCGGGCCGACGCGGACGCGCCCGGACGTATCGAAGACGGAACCATGACACGGGCAGAACCAGCCGCGATACTGCCCCTGGAAATCCAGAGGCACGCAACCGAGATGGGTGCAGTTGCCGTAAATGATCAGCCACTGCTCCCGCCCCTCGACCACGCGATCGGCATCAGGCTCCGGATCGATCAGATCGGACAGCGGCGTCTCTTGCGCCGCCTCGATCTCCTCGACCGTGCGATGACGGACGAAGATCAGGGCATCGCGCCAGAACACGCGCACGATCTGGCCCTCGGCGATCGGCGACAGATCGACTTCGATCGGTGCGCCGGCGGCGATGACTTCGGCATCGGGTGCGAGCTGCGCGATGAAGGGCCACGCAACGGCGGCGACACCGATCGCCGCAGTGGCGCCGGTGGCAATGAACAGAAAGTCGCGCCTTGTCGGTTCGGCGGTCGGGGTGGTCTCAGCCACGTCACTCTCCCGGCATCAGTTTCCACAAATCGAACGCGTCGAGGGCCGCGCTCCGGCTTCGCCAGAGTTCCACATAAGCGTGAGAATTCGCACGATGTTACATGCACGAGCCCCCACGCGCCGGCAATGCGACCCGGCGTCGCCACGCGGCGCGGTCTTTGACACGCTCGCGCGTCCGTGTCCATAGCGCAGGAATGCCTAATCGGTCCAGCAAATCCGGTTTTGAACGATTTTTACCTGGCGTGGCTTTCCGGCGACGGCTTCAGGCCACCTCCAGAAAGCCCCCGGATTGCCGCGCCCAGAGCCTTGCGTAATGGCCGTCGCGCGCGAGCAGTTCGTGATGCGTCCCCTGTTCCACGATGCGGCCCTGATCGAGCACGATCAGGCGGTCGAGCGCCGCGATGGTGGACAGCCGGTGGGCGATGGCGAGGACGCTGCGGCCCTGCATCAGTTTTTCCAGCGAATCCTGGATCGCGGCCTCCGTCTCCGAATCGAGCGCCGATGTCGCCTCGTCGAGCACGAGAATCGGCGCATCCTTGAGAATCACCCGCGCGATGGCGATGCGCTGGCGCTGCCCGCCGGAGAGCTTCACCCCGCGCTCGCCCGAATGCGCGTCGTATCCGCGCCGTCCGCGATGATCTTCCAGCGCCATGATGAATTCATGCGCATGGGCGAGCTTCGCCGCGCGCTCGACCTCCTCTTGCGTGGCGTCGAGGCGTCCGTAGAGGACGTTGTCACGGATCGAGCGATGCAGGAGCGAGGTGTCCTGCGTCACGACGCCGATCTGCGCGCGCAGGCTGTCCTGGGTGACGCGGGCGATATCCTGCCCGTCAATGCTGATGCGCCCGCCTTCGAGATCGTGCAGGCGCAGGAGCAGCGAAGCGATGGTGGATTTTCCCGCCCCGCTCGGCCCCACCAGCCCGACCTTCTCCCCCGACGCGATGGCCAGGTCGAAGTGCTCCAGAACCTCCGCCTCGCCGCCGTAATGGAAGGTCACGTCCTCGAAGCGGATTGCGCCGTCACACACCTCGAGCGGGCGCGCGGCCGCCGTATCAGTCACCTTGTGCGGCTGGGCAATGGTGCGCATGCTCTCCTGCACCACCCCGACATTCTCGAACACGCCGCGCACCGAGCGCATCACCCAGCCCGACATGGCGAGGATGCGCATGACGAGCGCGAGCCCCGCCGCCGCCTCGCCGGTCGACATCGCGCCCTCGCGCCATAGCATCAGCGAGAGCGTGGCGATGGCGGCGAGCAGGGCCGAATTCATCACCGCGAGCGTTCCGGCGGAGGCCACGATCACACGCCCCAGATCGAGAAAGGCACGCGTATTGCGCGCGAGCGCCTCGCGCACGGATGCGCGCTCGTCTTCGGATCGCGCAAACAGCTTCACCGTCAGCGCGTTGGTATAGCTATCCACGACCCGTGCCACCAGCACGGAGCGGGTATCGGCGTTCTTCAGGGAGCGATCGCGCGCCAGCGGGATGAAATAGCGCAGGAGTAACCCGTAGCCGATCATCCACAAGGCCATCGGCAGGGCGAGCCACAGGCTGATCGAGGAGAAGAGCAGGAAGGCGGTGATGGCGAAGATGCCGACATAGAGCAGCGTGTCCAGCAGGGTCACCGCGATCTCGCGCACCGCCGGCCCGACCTGCACGATCCGGTTGGCCAGCCGCCCGGCGAAATCGCCCTGGAAATAACCGAGCGCATGGCCGATCGTATAGGAATGGGTGCGCCAGCGGATCATGTTGGTGGTCTGCGGCACGATCACCTGGTTGGTGACGATGTCATGGGCGACATGCAAGAGCGGGCGCATCACGATGACGGCGAACGCCGCGAGCAACAGCGCCGTGCCGTGATCGGTGTAGACCGTCTGCGGATCGGCGGTGGACAGCAGGTCCACGAACCAGCCGACGAGCAGATACAG
>NZ_DATGCW010000260.1:0-5035 GCF_035311605.1 Saliniramus sp. | reverse complement strand
CGTAATTGTCGATGACGAGAACCCTGCTCACCATATCCTCCTCCCCCTGCCGGCTTTTGGCGTTGCCGTTTGCATAGCAAGAGCACGGGCGCGGGGGAAGGGTAAAAGGCGGGGGACTAGCCTTGCTGAGCGAGATCGGGCGCATGCGTCTCAAACCATCCCCTCAGCCGCCCCAGCGCCGGATGCTCCAGATTGCGGGCGAGATAGGCTTCGATGCGGGGGATGTGGTCGAGATAGCCAGGCTTGCCGTCGCGGATGTCGAGGCGGGTGAAGATGCCGAGGATCTTGGTGGCGCGCTGGGCGCCCATCAGCGCGTAGACCTTCGTGAAGCCGGGCAGGTCGAAATTCTCGTCGGCCTCGCGGCGCAGCTTGCAGTATTGCGAGAGCAGCCTGATTTCGAGCGATGCCGGAACTTCGATGCGCGCATCCTGCAAGAGCGAGACGAGATCATAGGCCGGCGGGCCGATTACCGCGTCCTGGAAATCGATCAGCCCGACCCGCGCCAGCCCCTCGCGCTCGGGGAGCCAGATCAGATTGGGCGAATGGTAATCGCGCAAAACCCAGCTCTGCGGCCCGTAGAGCGCGGGCTCCAGCGCATCTGCCCAGGCATTAAGGAATTCCGAGCGCGCTGCGCCCGAGGGTGTCATGCCGATACGGTATTTCAGATACCAGTCGAGGAAGAGCTCGACCTCGATCAGCATGGCCTGCGCGTCATAGGGCGGAATGACGTGTTCGAGATCGTCGCCCACGGGCAGGACATGCGGCAGCGGCGTCTGGTGCAGTTTTGCGAGCAGGGCCGCCGCCTCCGCATAACGCTCCGGGATCGGCCCGTTCGCATCGACCGCGCTGCCGGGCCCGAGATCCTCGATCAGAAGAAGGCCGATCTCGAGATCCTCGCCATGGATCTTCGGAGCGGAGAAATTCAATGCGCGCAACCCGCGATCCATGGCGACGAAAGCATGGACGCTCTCAGCGAGGCGGGCGAGATCGCTGTAGGAGCGCCCCATCCGGATCGGTGGGCCGTCGGGGCGACGCGGGGAGATCATCAGGATCGCGGTCGCACCGTCGGGGCGGGTGAGCCGCTCATAGGCGCGCGACGAGGCATCCCCCGTCATCGGCGTGCGCTCGGCCTGATCCCAGCCGGTGCGCAACAGCATCGCCTTGAGCGCGCGGGCCCGGGTGACGCGCTCGCCGAAGGCGCCGGTCCCCACCATGATCGCGACGCGCCCGCCGCCCTGTTCGGGGGGGATCATGTCGAGGGTGATCTCGAGCCGCGAGCGCGCCAGCGCCTCCTCGGCCCGGTCAGGCCATTCCACCAGCGTGATCGCAGATTCGGTGGCTTCCTCCCAGCCCATTTCGAGGAGCTCGCCCGGGCCGGCGATGCGGTAGAAATCAGCATGCACGACCGGGCAGCGCAGGCCGTCATAGATCTGCATCAGGGTATAGGTCGGGCTGGGGACTTCCATCTGCGAGTCACCGGCGAGCGCACGGATCACGGCCCGCGCCAGCGTCGTCTTGCCGGCCCCGAGCCCGCCCGATAGCGTCACAACGTCGCCAGGGCGCAATTCATCCGCGATGAAGCGCGCGAGATCGAGCGTGGCTTCCTCGTCCGCGAGCGTCAGCTCCCAGACCGGCACATGCGGATCAGGGCCCGGAGGCAGGGCGGAGAGGCCGGAATCGGCCGGTTTCGAAGCCATCACACTCGCCTCGTTGCTGCCCGCGGGGTCACTCTGCCGCAAGCCGGCGCGGGCCGTCAGCCGGGAAAACGCAAGTCACCGTGGTTCCGGTTCCCGGTGACGATTCGAGCTTCACATGTCCGCCGTGCAATTCGACGAATGAGCGTACGATCGAAAGGCCCAGCCCGACGCCGCGATGCGTGGTGCCGCCGGTATGGCTTTCGAACCGCTCGAACACCCGTGCGGCGACATGTTCGGGCATACCCTGGCCCTGATCGGCGACGCTGAAGACGATCTCGTCGTCGCGCCGCTGCGCCGACACGCGAATGCGCCCGCCCGCCTCGGAGAACCCGATTGCATTGGATATGAGATTGAAAAGCACCTGCCGGATGCGCTTTCCGTCGCCGGTGAAGCTGCCGATGGTATCGTCGACGGTGATATCGAGATGCAGATCGCTCTCGGCGATGCGATCCTCCAGGCCGCGCACGGCCGCGTCGATCGTCTCGCGGATATCGATCTCGCCGGGTTCGAGCTCGAGCGAGCCGGTATCGATGGAGGCGAGGTCGAGAATGTCGTTGATGATGGCGAGCAACGCCCCCGACGAGCGCATGATATGGCCCGCATATTCGCGCTGGCGCTCATTGAGCGCGCCGACGGTTTCATCCGACAGCAACTGGGTGAAGCCGATGATCGTGGTGAGTGGCGAGCGCAATTCGTAGGAGACGTGGTGCACGAATTCGTCGCGCAGCTGCGCCGCCCGCTCGAGCGCGTCGTTCTTTTCCGTGAGCGCACGCTCAACATTCACGCTGGCGGTGACGTCGATGAAGGTGAGCAGCATCGCGCCGTCGGGCAACGGCTGGCCCGCACAGTCGAGCACGATCCCATCCTTGCGTTCCATACGCAGCGCAAAGCCGGTGCGCCCGTCCGCACCGCCGGCCACCGCCGCGCGGATCTCCGCCCAGGGCTCCTCGGCGGGGACGTTCTGCTGACAATGCGCGATGACCGCGTCGAGATGCGGGTTGTCGGTGGTGAGCGCCTCGGGCAGGCGCCAGAGGCGGGCGAAAGCCTGGTTCGACAGGCGCAGGCGCCCGTCCGAGCCGAAAACGGCTACGCCCTCGGCCAAAGTGTCGAGCGTCTCGCCCTGGACGCGCAGCAACGCGTTGAAACGCGATTCGAGTTTGATGTGATCGCTGACATCGTCGAAGAGATAAGTCAGCCCGCCATTGGGGCTGGGGTTGGCGACGACGCGCAAGGTACGCCCGTCCGGCAGGTGCCACCAGGTCTCGCGAGGCTCGATGCTGCGATAGGCCGAAAGGACATCCGCCTTCCAGCTTCGAAAATCCGCCTGCTCGGGCAGTTTGCGCATGCCGCGGAGGCGGTCGAGAATCTCGTTATCGGCGGGGCTGCTATCCAGGAAGGGCTGATCCAGCCCCCAGAGCTGACGATAGGCGGTGTTATGGAAGGTCAGGTGCTGGCTGGCGTCGAAGATGGCCACGGCGGTGGGGAGCTGGTCGAGCGTGCGCACATGCGCTTCCATCTCCCGGTTGAGATCCGTGCGCAGCTGCTCGACCTCGCTGACATCGATGGCGACACCGGCCGCGCCTCCGGGGGAGGGGGTCTCGGTCACGTCGAGCATGCGGCGTTTGCCGATGACGATGGCGGCGGTACGCGCGGCGAAACGCTTGCCGGCCTCGCGCTGCTTCGCTGCCTGGGCCCGCGCTGCGGAATCGAGCAACTCCACTTTGCGACCGCGTGCATCCTCGACGCTCTCGGCCTCGACCGCAGCGAGGTAGGCGGCATTGGCCCAGGCCAGCTTTCCGTCGCCATCGCGCAGCCAGACCGGCTGATCGACGGAATCGAGCACCGTTCGCAAGCGCTCCAGCTCGCCGTGCATCCGGGCGAATTCACGTTTGATCTTCATCAGTTCGGCCCGCTCGCCGGTGACGTCGCGCAGGCGCAGGATCGCCCGGCCGCCGAGTGCGCGGCCCTCGGCATCGATGAAGCGCCCGGCATTGGTCTTGAGCGTCATCCGGAACGCTTCGCCGCGTTCGCGCAGACGCTGTAAAGCCGCCTCGATCGCAGAGGCGTCGGCGGCGCCGAGCCAGGAACCGAATGCGAGGATGCGCCGCCCTCCGATGCCGGTGCCCAATGTCGTCGGATCGCCCTCGATGCGCGGCTGTGCGTCGCGGCTCTCCCAGCTGACAACGATCTGACTCTCCGCGCCGATCAGGATCTCGGCGCGGTCATGCGCGCTGCTCAGCTCGGCCAGCTCGGCTCGCATGCCCGCCTCGCGCGCGCGCCAGTTGCGCAGTTCCATGCGATAGAACACGGCGGTGGTGAGGACGAAGATCGCGCTTCCGGCAACGAAGGCGAAGGAGACCGCCAGATGCGGCTCAGTGAGTCCGGTGAGAAAACCGTCTGTGGCGGTGTCAACCGGCGCGGCCAATGCGGGCGGGGCGATGGCGATGCCGGCGAGTGCTGTCATGCTGCGCAGCAAGAGCCTGCGGCCCGATGCAGCGACGCGCGTCGTCCGGTTGCGGATGGCTGCTTCCAGCATCCCCGTGCCATTGCGTCCCGCGCCCCGCCATCTCCTGATCATGATCGAGAAACACTCCGCTCGCCGCCGCGCGAATCCACGTTGCCGAAGCACGCGAATCCGAATCAGAGGGATACACTATTCCGCATCCCAGTTCGCCCGAAAGTGGGTTAAGGGATGTTTAATGCGCAAATGCGCTGACGGGGCCACCCTTGCCGTGTGGCCTCGCGATTGGGCTGTCCCGGTCGTGGCGCGATTTGCTCAAGGAGCGCCGGAGCTTGACGACGGGGGCTTTCATGCGCACTTCAATCTTCGAAGGCGCGCCGCGCCGCCCGTGGAATCATCATCGATCCGGAGAAAGAGCAGTGGACCGTATCAGGGCGTTCGTCGAATCGCGCCTTCTGGAGCGCATCATCATGACGCTGATCGCGGTGAACGCGGTCACGCTGGGGCTGGAGACCAGCGCCTGGGCGATGGCCAATTTCGGGCCGTTTCTGCTGGCGCTCGACCAGGTCATCCTGACGATCTTCGTCATCGAGATCGGTCTGCGGCTCGCGGTCTACCGGCTGCGTTTCTTCAAGAACGCGTGGAACGTGTTCGATTTCACCGTCATCGCCATCGCGCTCGCGCCCGCCACCGCCGCCTTCTCGGTGCTGCGGGCGCTGCGGGTGTTGCGTCTTCTGCGCATGATCACGATCGTGCCCTCGCTGAAACGCGTCGTCGGCGCGCTGATCGGGGCGCTGCCGGGCATGGGCTCGATCGTGCTGCTTCTCTCGCTGCTGTTCTACGTCTTCTCGGTGATGGCGACAAAACTCTTCGCCGC
>NZ_DATGCW010000259.1:0-18980 GCF_035311605.1 Saliniramus sp. | reverse complement strand
TAATCGAGTGCATCATTGGCCGGGCCGTGGACCTGGGGCGCGCAGCGCAGGGAATAGACATCCTGCACGCGCGGCGATGCGGGGGTGCCCGGCGCGCGGCTCTCCTCGGGAAAGACGATGTCCCGCGCGGCCGGGGCGCAGCGCTGCGTCCCGTCGAGAATGCGCAGGATATTGCGGGCCACCTTCATCTGACCGGGATGGGGGCGGGCGCGCTGGAGGCGCGGATCGAAGGCGGCGAGTTCGCCGCGCATGGCTTCGAGCGAAAGACATAGCGCGATATCGGCGGTCTTCATCAGGCGCCGGGCATCGTGCGCGGCAAGGGCGGCCAGCGCCAGCGAGGTGGTCGAGCCGTTGATCAGGGCCGAGGCATCCTTCGCGCCGAGAATGATATCGGGTTCGAAGCCCGCCTGCGCAATCGCTTCGCGCGCCGGCAGGCGCTTGCCGCGCCAGATCATTTCGGCCTCGGGGAAGCCGCAGACGGCAGCGGCAAGATGGGCCAGCGGCGCGAGATCGCCCGAGGCGCCGACGGAGCCCTTCTGCGGGATCACCGGATGCAGGCCGGCATTGAGGAAGGCGAGCAGCCGCTCGACCAGTTCGACCTGCGGGCCGGAATAATTCGAGGCGAAGGCGTTGGCGCGCATCAGCATCATGGCGCGGGTGACGTCCTCGGCGAAGGGCTCGCCGACGCCCGTCGCGTGGGCATAAACGGTCTTCTTCTGATACTCAGCCATGTCGGCGATGACGACGCGCTGGTCCTTGAACAGGCCGACGCCGGTGTTGAACGCATACATCAACGGCGCATCGTCATGCATCCAGGTTTCGTCGATATAGGCGCGCGTCGTCGCGATGCGCTCGCGGGAGGCGGGGGCGAGTTCGGCTTGCGCGTAAGTGCCCTGCGCATCCCGGCGCGCGACGCGGGCGGCATCGGTGATGGTGAGGCTGGCGCCGTCGAGAGCGATGGTCATGGTCGGCTCGTTTTCGTTGTCATGCCCAAGCGATAGCGCGCGCTTCCCGCGCCGACAAGTATCGCCGGTCGGCGCCGCGCTAAACGACGCCGCCTGATCAGGGCGCAAGGCGGCTCTCGCGATGCCCGTCAGTTTTCTGGAACCATTGCCGAGACTGCTGGTTCCTGACGAAAATTTCACCACGTGGTGACCGGATAATAAAATTTTTTACAATCTTAAATTTTAGAAAATCAGTTTTGATGCCAAATGTGTGTTTTGCGATTCATGCTATTCCAAGGTCTTGTAAACCGGGCAAAAAATTGCATGCTGCCGAAGAAGTCAGAAACCTGACATGGCCATAATTTCGGGATTTAAAAACATTCTAAGATTGCATATATCGGAACTTGTTATTTCTGAATTCAGAAAAACGGTGAAATCGCGTTAACGAGTTGTTGAGTCGGGTGGTTGAGCATGGTTTCCACAGGGATATGGCTGCGGCGCAGGGGGCGCCGTTGCAGCAACCTTCCCTGATCCGTAGGAGCGATGAGCCAGCCCGAACACCATGATGCGCCGTCTCATCAGGCGATGACGTACGCTGATTGCCGCTCAGCCGATGCAACGGTGGCCGGTGACGCAGCACGCGATGCTCTGCGTTACCTTGCATTGCTGGAGGCGGGGGGCGGGCTGATCTGGCAGGCCGATGCGGATGGGCGGATCCGGGCAGTCCCTGCCGTCGGGCATGTCGGGAGGGCTGCGATATCCCTGATGCAGGGGCATGGCTGGCTTGCCCTGTTTCATCCTGACGACCGTTTCCGATTTCTCTTGCAGGCCGGTCGCGCGAGGCGGGTCGGGCGCGCGTTCGAAGGCAGGTGGCGCATCGGCATCCCGGCGGGATTCTGGCGCTGGCATCGGATCCGCGTCGTTCCGCTCATGAATGAGGATGGGCGCATTCATGAATGGGTCGGCAACGCGCTCGATATCCACGAGCGGTATCTGGCCGAGGGGCAAATCGCTGGATCGGAGGCGCGGCTGCGTCTGGCGCTCTCCGCCGCGCGTATGGTTGCGTGGGAGTACGATCCCGAGGCTGGCAAGAGCAGCCGCACCGACAATTCCTGGACCATTCTCGGCGTAGCTCCCGATGATTTCAACGGCTATATCGAAAACATGCATCCTGATGATCGGGCCGTCTTTCATGCTGCGTATGTGAAGGGTGGCAGCATGCGCGTACCCGAATTGCGTTATCGGCATCCGGACGGGCGACTGCTCTGGCTTTCCTCCCGTGGCCTGGAGCGGCGCGATGCGGATGGGGGACGCCGGATCATCGGAGTGACCTATGATATCACCGATCGCAAGGCCGCCGAGGAAGAGGCCTGGCGTGCGGCCAATCATGACGCTCTCACCGGCCTGCCCAACCGAGCCTGTTTCCTCGCCAGCCTGCATCAGAGTGTCGAAAACAACCGGAATGGCGGCGGTGGCGTGGCTCTCGCATTGCTGGATTATCTCGATTTCAAGGCGCTCGATGCAGCGCTCGGCCATGAGGGCGCCGACGCGCTGTTGCGGCGTACGGGCGTACGTTTGCGCGAAAAGCTCGGTCGTGACGATGTCGTTGCCCGCATCGGCGGTGACGAGTTCGGAGTCTTCCTCGCCGATGCCGCGAGCGCCGAGGAGGCGATTGGCGTCGCCCAGGCGCTCGCCGAAGCGCTGGCCGAAGATATCTACCAGGCTGATCACATACTCACGGCGCGCGTCTGCGTCGGTCTTGCCTGGTCGAGCCGCAGAGAGGCAGAGGGCGAAACCCTTTTCCGGCACGCCCAGACTGCCCTGCATGCGGCAAAACAGAGTGCGCGGCGCGGTGCTGCTTCGATTCAGCTGTTCGATCAGGAGTTGGCGCAAGGCGTTGCGCGCCGCGTCGGCATGGCCGCACAGATCACGCGCGCTCTGGCTGGACATGAGATCATCCCCTATTATCAGCCCAAGATCGATCTCGATTCGGGGCTGGTCTGTGGCTTCGAGGCGCTGGCGCGCTGGCGTCATCCCGAGCGGGGCGTGCTGACGCCCGCCGTGTTCGGCTCGGCCTTCGACATGCCTGAACTCGCGCGCGATATCGGGCGTGAAATGGCCCGGCAGGTGCTCGATGACCTGCGGGGCTGGATCGATGCCGGGCTCGCGGCGGGGCCCGTCGCGCTCAATCTGGCTGCAGCCGATTTCGGAGAGGGCGGCCTCGCCTGGGCGCTGCCGGACATGCTGGTCGAACGCGCCATTCCTGCGCGCTACTGCGCTGTCGAGGTGACCGAGCGCGTCTTTCTCGGCGAGGGCGGGGGCGCCGTCGCGGGGGCGTTGACCTATCTCGACCGCGCCGGAATACGCATCGCCCTCGATGATTTCGGCACGGGCTACGCGTCACTCGTGCATCTGAAGCAGTTTCCGGTTTCCGAAATCAAGATCGACCGTTCCTTCATCCAGAATCTGGAAACGGATGCGGAAGACGCCGCCATCGTCGCCGCCCTGCTCGGCCTCGCGCGGGCACTCAGTCTGGACGTGACTGCGGAAGGCGTGGAAACCGAGGCTCAGGCCGCTTTTCTGCGTGATCATCATTGCGAAATGGCGCAGGGTTTTCTCCTTGGGAAACCCATGGGCCGGGAATGCGCAAGCGCCCTTCTGACGCGGCAGGCGCTTGATCGGAGCGTTTCCCACCGCCGCAAACGCGTGATCGACGCAGCCACTCCCGGCCCGGTGCAGCCGCTGCTGGCGGGGCAAGGGTAGGGTTCGACTGTCACGAAACATGCCTGCTACAGCAGAAAGACCTTGTCGCGGGTGCGCATGACTTCGCGCGCGATCAGATAGGTCTCGATTGCCGCATCGTCGAGAAGCGGTTTGCTGATCAGTTCACCCTGCGCAAAATCGCAGCCTGCCATGGCCAGGCTGTCGAACTGGGACTGCTGATCCACGCCCGCCGCGATAACGCCGATCCCGAGATTATGCGCCATGTCGATGATGGTGCCCGGGATTCGTGAGGACTCGCAACCCGTCCCGATGGCTCTCACGAAGGACGGATCGATCTTCAGGCGTGAAATTGGAAAGCTCGTCAGATGGGAGAGCGAGGTGGCGCCCGTGCCGAAATCATCGAGCGCGATCGTGGCTCCCAGGGTATCGAGTGCCGCAAGCGCCTCGCGAACGGTTTTTGCGCCGCGATCGACGAGCGTGTTCTCGGCGATCTCGAACTCGACGCGGTTGGGCGAGAGGCCGAACCGGTTCAGCATTGCCGCGACGCGCGGGACAAAACCTTCATCCTTTAGTTGTGTCGCGGAGATATTGAGGGCGAGACGACCCGGATCATTCCCATCCGCGACGAACCGCGCGAGGCGCGAGAGACCGACTTCGAGAAGTCGGTCGCCGATTGCCTGGATCTGGCCGGTATCCTCGGCGATCGCGAGATAGTCGCGCGAGAGAAACACTGGCTCCGCCTCATGGGTGAAGGCCAGCGCTTCGAAGCCGGAATGCTCACCAGTATCGAGACGGATCTGAGGCTGGAACGCGATTTCGAGTCCGCCTCCGACAACGGCCTCCTCAATCGCATGACCGATCTGTTTGCGACGGGCGATGCGTTCGCGCAGATCGGCATTGAACAGGCTCCAGGTGTTTCGTCCGGTTGCCTTGGCATGATACAGGGCGCTGTCCGCGTTGCGATAGAGCTCTTCCACCGAGGCTCCGCCGGCTGGCCGCAATGCGATACCGATACTCATTGAAGGGTTGAGCGCGCGCCCGTGCAGCATGAACGGCTCGCGGATACGTGCCAGCAGCGTCTCGGCGACAGTATCGATATCCTCTTCCCTGCGCATGTCACGCAGCAGAATCGCGAATTCGTCACCGCCCAGCCGCGCCACCAGATCACCGTCGCGAATGCTTTCGCGCAGGCGGTGGGCGATTTCATTGAGGAGTTCATCGCCGGCGATATGGCCAAGGCTGTCATTGATCTCCTTGAAATAATCAAGATCAAGCAGAATGAAGGCGCCACTCCGGTCGCGCTCACGACGATCACCGGCAAAGTGCTCGAGCTGCTCCATCAGCGCCGCACGGTTGGCCAGACCCGTGAGCGCATCCTCGCGCGCCTGGCTGAGGATGCGCGCCTCGTTCGCCATCCGCTCGGTGATATCGGTCACGGAGCAGACGACGCGGGCCCGTGTGCCGTTCGTCTGTTTGAGCGGGGCAGCATTGATCGACAGGACGCGGCGCCGGCCATCGGGCCAGACGATGGCGTGGCGTACGTCATAGACCGGCTCGCCAGTCTTCATGACGCGAATGAAGGGCAGATCATCCATAGGGAACGGCCCGCCATCGAGATCGGTAATACGCCATTCCGGCGCATCGAAGCTGCGCCCCTCGACAACGGAATGCGCGATGCCGAGCACCCTTTCGGCCTCGTCATTGGCAAAGACGATGGCGCCATCGGCATCCAGGGCTGTAATGGCCGAGACACTGGTCGCGTTGATCTGGGCGAGGAAATCCCGCTCGGCTATCAAGGCGGCCTCCAGAGCCTTGCGGGCACTTATGTCTTCGATGATCGTCCAGATCAGCTGGCGACCCGTTGAATCATGAACGAGCATGCCGTTCAGCAGAACCGGATAGCGGTGACCATCCTTGTTGATGTATTCCTTTTCAAACGGCCCGAAACGCCCGGTGCGTTGCATGCTTTCTAGCTGTTGCTTTTCGGCCTCTGCGTAATCTTCAGGCGTGACGTCCCAATAGCTCAGTGCCAGGAATTCCTCGCGGGTATAGCCCGCCGAAGAGAGCAGGGCATCGTTGACGTCTATGAAGGCGCCCGTCTCGAAATCATTCAGGGCGATGCCGACCGGGGACAGTTCGAACAGACCGCGCAGCAATTGCTCCTGATGTTCCAGTTCGATCTCGGCCTGCTTGCGCTCGGTGATGTCGAGATGGGTCCCCGACATGCGCAACGGTTTGCCGTTTTCGTCACGTTGCGAAACGCGTCCGCGATCGAGAACCCAGACCCAGTGCCCTTCCTTATGGCGCAGCCTCACCTCGCATTCGTAGAACTCGGTCTCCCCCCGGAAATGGGCTTCGAGATCTGCGCGGGCCCGGATGATGTCGTCCGGATGGCTGATGCGTCGCCAGAAATCGATCGTTGCCGGCAGGATTTCCTCCAGGCGGTAGCCGATGATCTCGGCCCAGCGATCATTGTAGGACATGACATTTTTGGCCATGTCCCATTCCCAGGTGCCGACATTGGTGCCCGCGATGATGTCGGCGAGGCGCTGCTCCTGGCGCTTGAGATCGGTGATGTCGACGCGCATGCCGACGCGACCGCCGTCGCGGGTCTCGGTCTCGATGATGCGCAGCCAGCGACCATCCCGGATCGGCTGTTCGACGAGGGAGCGGGGCAGGGCATGGGCGGCGAGACGCTCGGCCATCCACTCCTCTTCACGGCCCTCGGCTTCCGGAAAATTACCGCGCTTCAACGACAGGCGCACGAGATCCTCGAAGCGCGCGCCCAGTTGCACCGCATCGGCCATGTTGGGATAAAGACGCCGGTGCTGCTCGTTGAAGGCGACGATCCGGTCTTCCTTGTCGAACAGAACGAAACCGTCAGGCAGCGCTTCGATGGCATTCTGCAACTCTTCGCGTGCGCGGCGGGCCTCCTCGCGCGCCGTGTAGAGCTCGGTGATGTCCTGGAAGGTTCCGAAGGCGTTGGTAACGGTCCGGCCGTCATGCTCTGCGCCGCCGGTGACGCGTCCGAAGCGCTTTTCGCCGGCAGCGGTCATGAAGGCAAGTGTCAGGTCGAAAGCGGTGCCCTGCGCGATCAGTTCCGCGATCGCAGCCCGCAAGACCGGTTCGTCTTGCGGGTCGAACAAGGCCAGTGCCGATTCGAGGTCCGGGCGGAAGCTCTCCGGATCGAGGCCGAAAATCGTATAGGTCCCGGGTGACCAGATCAGCACCTGCATGCCGGGATCGAGCTCCCAGCTGCCAATGCCCGATATGGCCTCCACCTGTCTGGCATGGGCCAGCTGGCGCCTCTCGCAGGTGATGTCACGTATGGAGGCGTGAATCAGGCCGTCATCCGCGACGCGTGCATACCATTCGAACCAGCGATAGCTTCCGCTGCGGCTGCGATAGCGATTGATGAAGCGCGTCACCGGAACGCCGGAAAAGAGCTGCACGGCTGCTTCACGGGTGGCGCCGAGATCCTCTGGATGCAGAAGGTCGAGATAGCGTTGTCCGATCAACGCATCGGGGTGCCAGCCGAGCACGCCTTCCCAGTCACCGTCGAGGGACACGAAACAGCCCTCGCGCGTTGCCGTGCAGAGCAGGTCAAAGACCCCCTCGCTCAGGCATGTCGACCGTCCGGGTTGAGCATGTTCGGATTCAGGCATCGGATTCAAACGTTTCTTTCACTTAGCCTCAGACAACATGATTCGTCTGAAAAAGTCTTTAATCGGGACACAACCTTTCGGCGCTTCGCGTTGGCGGCATGCTTTTAAATTGTATTCCGGTCCATCAGGCAACTATCAGGAGGGCTGATCCGGAGCACTCTCGTAGTATTACGGAGGGCTTGGTATTATGGAGGGCTTGCATGTCGCCACTCGCCGCATTCGGAGCATGAGGTCGAGCATGACCCTTTCCCTGCGTTGGGCGCGATCGGAAAACGCGTCACCCCTGCCGTTCGCATGCCGGGACTGTGGCGCGGCCGGCGCTGTCCACCCCGTATCCCGGGATCGACGGCGTGCTATGCCGTTCACGGCAAACGACTTGCTTGACAGCCTTGTCGCACCACCCTGTCGCAGGACCTTGCCGGTTCGCCTGATCGCAGTGCGCGAAGCCGCAGCCGGTCGTGATCGCGACGGCGAGCGTTCCGTCACGATCCACATCTTGGCCGATGAGTAATACCGGCTCAGGGACATCCGCATCGACGCGAATGATGAGCCCATCGCTGAATTGCGACGGTGCGGGTGACGATTGCATCGTCTGAGCCGTCGCGATGCCGTTTCAGGCTTCGATGAACGGACGTACGGCGATACCCTTGGCGATGAGCGCGTCACGCACGGCGCGGGCCATGCCGATGGCAGCGGGATTGTCGCCATGCACGCAGATCGAATCGATCTGTGCCTTGATCTTGCCGCCAGTCACGGTAGTGATCTCACCATCCTCGATCATGCGCAGCACCCGGGCCGCCGCGAATGTGGGATCATGGATGATGGCGCCTTCAACCTTGCGGCTGGTGAGGTTGCCGGTATCGTCATAGGTGCGGTCCGCGAAGGCCTCGCGCGCCATGAGGAGGCCGAGCTTCTCCGCCGCGCGTTCGGTCGCCTGCGTCGGCATCACCATATAGACCAGCGTCGCGTCGACGCCCTTGATGGCGCGCCCGATCGCCATGGCGATGTCATCATCGGCCTGGGACAGGTTGCCGAGCGCTCCGTGCGGCTTGACATGAGTGACCCTGTGTCCGGCGAGACTTGCGCAGGCCTGCAATGCACCAATCTGGTAGGCGACCTGTTTCTCCAGATCGTCCATGGAATGGCCTGCGATCACGCGCCGCCCGAAGCCCCAGAGATCATTGAAGCCCGGATGTGCGCCGATGGCGACTCCCTTCTCCTTCGCGAGCGCCGCAGTATGATGCATGATCCCCGGATCACCCGCATGCCACCCACAAGCGACATTGGCGGAGGTCACGATGTCGAGCATGGCGTCGTCGTCGCCCATCTTCCATGCGCCGAAACCCTCGCCCATGTCGCAATTGAGATCGACGCGCATCATGCTGTCTCCGTTTCGAAAAAATTCGCCCGGGCATCGACCATGCCGCCGATGAGGTTGAGTGACAAGAGCCTTTCGCTGGTGAGATCCATCGCACCGGCAGGGATCAGCCTGTCGCGCAATTCTGCACGCCACTGTGCTGCCTCGCGTGCCGCCGTCACGGCCTCCTCCTGCGAAACCGCTTGAAACCGTACCGGATCACCGGGGCGCAGCTGTGCGAAACGCGCGAGATCCGCGCTGATGATCGTCGCGATCTTCGGATAACCGCCCGTGGTCTGGCGATCGGCCATCAGCACGATCGGTTCACCGGAGCCCGGAACCTGGATGGCGCCGGTGACGATGCCGTCGGAGATGATGTTGAAGCCGTCAGCATGCTCGATCACGGGGCCGTTGAGGCGGTATCCCATGCGATCGGCCTGACGCGAGAGGGTGTATGTGCTGTCGAAGAAGGTCGCGAGACCGGCCTGCGTGAAATGATCATCCTGCGGGCCGGGCAGGACGCGGATGGGGCCGTGCGCCGCTTCGGGCAGATCGGGCAGGGTGAGGTCGTCACCTGCCGGGACGTCCTGGCGCAAGGCCAGGATGGCGCCGGCCTGCAGCGGTTTGCCGTCGAGGCCACCAATGGCGGCGCGCCGGTGCAGCGAGCGGCTGCCGAGCATCGGTTCGACGGCGAGACCGCCGGCAATGGCGAGCATGGCATAAACGCCTTGCCGCGCGGGGCCGACGCTGAACGCGTCCCCGGCCCGCAGCATGACACTGGTCTGCGGTGCAACGGGTTCGCCCTCGACCGACAAGGTCGCATCCGCTCCAGCCAGCGCGATGCGGATCTGGCCCTCCTTCACCTTGAAACGCCCGCCGAGCCCGGCGAATTCGATCGCCGCTTCGTCCGGATCATTGCCGACGAGCAGATTGGCGAGGGTGAGCGCATCGCGGTCCATCGCGCCTGCAGGGCCGACACCGTAACGCTGCAATCCGTAACGCCCGGCATCCTGAATCGTGGTTGCGGGGCCGCAATCTATGACCTCGATCTCAGCCATGCCCGGCCTCTTTTTCGCTCTGTTCGTTCGTGACCTCTTGCGCGATCCGTTCGCCTGCAGCGGCTGCGGCGTCGAGCTCCGCCCAGTCATCCTCCGGGATCGGCGCGAAGACGATTTCGTCGCCGGCATCAATCAGGAAGGCCGGGTCGCGCGACGGCATGAAATTGCGCAGGGGCGTGCGCCCGATCAGATGCCAGCCGGACGGCGCCTCGATCGAGGCGATATTGGCCTGATCGCCCCCGATCGCGATCGTACCCGCCGGCGTGACTTCGCGCGGATCGGTGCGCCGGGGCGTGGCGAGCGCGGGATCAAGCCCGGCGAGATAGCAGAAACCGGGCGTGAAGCCGAGCATCGCCACGGTATAGACGGCTCCCGCATGCCGCGCGATCACGTCATCCGGCGTCAGCCCGCGTGCCTTGGCGAGATCTTCCAGATCGACGCCGTAGGGCCCGCCATAGACCACGGGCACCCGCCAGCGGCGCGGCGTCTTGGTGCTGGTTTCAAGGTTGCCGAGCAGCGCGCTGATGGCTTCTTCGATCTGTGCATGGTTTGTCACGAGCGGATCGAAATGCACCAGCAGCGCACGATAGGTCGGGACCGTCTCGAGAAGCCCTTTCGGCGGCGCAGCGGCGAGCGCGGCATCGAGATCGAGGGCGAGCGCGTTGAGTCGCGGATCGACAACGCGCCCGAATTCGACGCTCAGAGCCGCATCTCCACAAGGCAGAAAGGCCGGATCACCGGTTGTCACGCATTCCTCCCGCAGAGAGCATTAGGCCTCGTTCCCGGATTCGAGACGGCCAGAAGGTCAAGAATATCGATATTTTATCATCATTTTATCGATAAGCAAGCAATCATGTTTCAACTTTCTGAATCGATGCGACAGGTATCAAGGCCTCCAGCCATAGATCCAGGAATAGCGTTCGGCCATCCCTTCGGCTCCCAGCTTTCGCATGACCAGGTCGCGTCCGAGCCCGGCGAGGAGACCCGCATGATAGACGCGTCCATTACGCCGCGCGGTCGCCTGGATCCGACGCACCCGCTGAAGGCGCAACTTAGCATAGCGATTTAACGCATCAACCGGTTTATGTGGCATGTCCGCGAGCGCAGAGCCCAGTATGGCCGCATCCTCGATCGCCATCGCGGCACCCTGTGCCATGAAAGGCAGCACGGGATGAGCGGCATCGCCGAGCAGCGCGACCCGCCCGCGTGCGAGCGCGCCCACGGAGAGGTCGTGCAGCGACCATAACAGCCATTCCTGCGGTGCGGCGAGGAGGCCTTGCAGGGGCGTGGCGGCGCCGGCAAAGGCTGCGAGCAGTTCGGCGCATTCTCCCGGTTCCGACCAACCGATCGCGGCTTTCGGCTGGCGGCGGATCGCCACGATGTTGAGCTTGCGCCCGGCGCTGACGGGATAATGCACGATATGGCCCTGCGGGCCGAGCCAGAGCCCGGTTTCCTCACCGGCCAGTTCCGGTGGCGCATCCTTGCGCGGGATGGTGGCGCGCCAGGCGACATAGCCCTGAAAGGTCGGCACGCGGGGATCACCGATCAGCGGGCGTGCCTTCGACCAGGCTCCGTCCGCCCCGATGACGATTGCGCTTGCCATATCCTCGCGCTGCTCGCCCGAGCGCGTGAAGCCGAGCCGGACATGGCCGTCCTGCTGGTCGAGATGTTCGAGTGTGCGCCCCATCAACAGGCGGATGTTCGGCTGGGCGCGCACGGCGTCGAGCAGCATCGTCTGCAGATCGGCGCGGTGGATGACGTAATTCGGTGCCCCGAAGCGCTCGCGCATGAACGGGCCCTGCGCGACTTCGCCGATCGTGCCCCCCGAACGTATCGCACGCACCACGACGCGCTGCGGTTCGCAAGCCTGGCGTGCGAGCGCCTGGCCGAGGCCGAGATCGCCGAGGATACGTGTTACGTTCGGCGAGAGTTGCAGCCCGGCGCCGACCTCGGTGAAGCCGGTGCGCCGCTCGACGAGCGTCACCCGACGTCTGATTTGCGACAGGGCGAGGGCAGCCGTCAGACCTCCGATACCGGCGCCGATCACGGTCACGTCATGTAGGGACATTGGTTATGCCGGTTTCAGCGCGCGCTGCCCGCGAGCAGTTTGTCGGGCGTGGTGGCGCTGCCGTCCCACAGGCATTCTGCAGGCTCGACCTTGCCCGGGCCGAGTTCCGGCTTGTAGCGATACAGCGTCGAGCAATAGGGGCAGATCGCCTCGTCGGCGCCGCCCATATCGATGAATTCATGCGGGTGATCGAAGGGCGGCTTCGCCCCGATGCACATGAATTCCTTCGAGCCCGTATGGATCACGCGCAGCCCGTTTTCGTTGTGGAAATGGGGAGTGCCGGTTTCTGCCATGTGTCGCTCGTCCGATTATGCCCTGATGGGGGATCAATTGCGGCGCACCATAATGCGCGCTGGACCGGGCGGCTAGTGCGAACCGAAAAAAACCGCGCGGCTCACAGAAGCAGGGCGATCATGGCACCAGCCACCACGAGGATGACGAGCGTCGTCGCCACGATGCTCAGCGCATGGCGCCAGCCCAGCGCCGCGATTGCCCGCACCGAGGTGCCCAGCCCCAGAGCCGCGATCGCGATCAGTAGCCCCCACTGCGAGACCGCGACGAGAAAGCTGCGCACGGGTTCGTAGAAGGGCGCGAGCGCCGGCTGCGTAAGGGCAATGGAATTGATCACGCACAGAATGAGGAAGACGATGGCGAAGACCGGAACCGGCACTTTCGCCGCAGCCTCGCCCGCCACACCGCCGGCGCTCGCGCGTGTCCGCGCGGCGAAATACCAGCCAATGACGAGCACGACCGGCAGCAGCAGAAACACCCGGAACAGCTTGACGATCACCGCCGTATCGCCGGTTTCCGGGGAAATCGCGTAGCCCGCGCCCACGACCTGAGCGACGTCGTGGATGGTGGCGCCAAGCATGATGCCGAGATTGCGCTCATCAAGGCCGAGGATCGCGCCGAGCACCGGGTAGAGCACCATGGCCAGCGTCGAGAGCGCGTTTACCGCCACCACGACGAAGGCGATATCGGCTTCCTTGCCCTTGTATTGCGGTACCACCGTCGCGGTGGCGAGCGTCGCGGAAGCGCCGCAGACGGCGGTGGCGGCGCCGGCGAGCGCGCCGTAACCCGCCTCCTGGCCCATCGCCCGCGCCATGGCGAAGCCTGCGATCACCGTCACCACCATGGAGAGGATCACGATCAGCGCCGTGGCCAGGCCGAGCGCGACGATATCGCCCAGCGCGATCCGCAGGCCGAGCAGCGCCACCGCGATGCGCAAGAGCCGCTTCACGGCGAGGGCCATACCCGGCTCGAAGAGCGGACGCGCGGCGAGCGGGTTCAGCGCGACGCCGATCAGCAGCGCAATCACCATCGCAGGCAGGGGCAGCAGATCCGGAAGGCGCGGCGCCAGCCAGACGGCGACGATCGCCACGGCGAGCGAGAGCGCCAGTCCGGCCCAGTTGGAGGAGATGAACGCGCGCGCGTGGCCTTGCAGCATGCGCCTAGACAAACGCAACATGACGCTGCGTCAATCATCGCGACGCGACAATCGCGCCCAGACGCTTTTCGCGTCACGCCACGGCGCGCGATCTCACGGCAGCAGGCCGAGGCGTTCCGCAAGGGCGGTGAGCCAGACGATGCCCGCGAGCACGATGGCAAGGAACACGGCTGCCGAGGCGGAATCCTTCACCGCGCCGATGCGCGGATGGAAATCCGGTGTAACGTGATCCGACAGGCGCTCGATCGCGGTATTGAGCAACTCCGTCACCATGACCAGGACCAGCGAGCCGATCATGGCGACGTACCAGGCCGCGTTCGGTGCGATGAAAAAGCCGAGGACGAGGCAGAGCACCAGGATGATCGCTTCCTGCCGGAAGGATTCCTCGCTGCGCAGATTGAAGCGCAACCCGGCAAGGGAGGAGAATGCGGCGCGCTTCAGGCGGTTCATCGGGCGGCCTCAGTCTTTGCCGGTCGGCAGCGCCGGCGGCGGGTTGTCCGAAATGGCGACGACCTTGCCCGGGTTGAGAATGTTGCGCGGGTCCATCGCCTGCTTGACCGTCTTCATAAGATCGACGGCGACCGGATCCTTATAGAGCAGCAATTCTTCGCGCTTGATCAGACCGACCCCGTGTTCGGCGGCGATCGAGCCGTTCATCTTTGCCACGATATCATGAACGATGCGGTTGAAGCGCTCCCATTGCGCCAGAAACTCGGCCTTGTCCATGCCCGGAGGCTGGCTGAGATTGAAATGAATGTTGCCATCGCCGAAATGGCCGAAGCCGCACACACGCAAGCCCTCCATGGCGGCCTCGCAGGCGGCGCTCGCCTCGGTCAGGAAATCCGCGACGCGCGAGACCGGCACGGAGACGTCGTGCTTGATCGAGCCGCCTTCCTTGCCCTGCACCTCCGACATCAGCTCGCGCAGCTTCCACATCCCGGCAACCTGCGCGCCGCTGGTGGCGAGCGCGGCGTCCTCCACGAGCTCATCCTCGATCGCCTGGCCGAGCACGGTCTCGGCGAGTGTCTGCAGATCCGCATCCGGCTGGGGGGAGGTGAGCTCGATCAACGCATAGGCGGCGTGCTCCCCCTGGAGCGGGCGGGTGACGTCATGGCCGTGCTTCATCACCATGTCGAGGCCGAAGCGCGGGATGAATTCATAGGCGGTGAGCTGGTCGCCCGCTGCGGCGCGCAGGCGCTCGAAAATGGTGAGCGCTGTCTGCGGCCCGTCGCAGCCGATGAAGGCGGTGACCTGTGATTTCGGTGCCGGATAGAGCTTGAGCACCGCCGCCGTGACGATGCCGAGCGTGCCTTCAGAGCCGATGAAGAGGTGCTTGAGATCGTAGCCGGTATTGTCCTTGCGCAGGCCGCGCAACCCGTTCCAGATCCGCCCGTCCGGCAGGACGACCTCGAGGCCGAGCACCAGATCACGGGTATTGCCGTAGCGCAGCACGCCGGTGCCGCCGGCATTGGTGGCGATGTTGCCGCCGATCTGGCAGGTGCCCTCGGAGCCAAGCGAGAGCGGGAACAGCTTGTCGGCCTCTTCCGCTGCATCCTGGATGCTCTTGAGCGTGCAGCCGGCCTCCGCCGTGATCGTCGCATTCGAGGCATCGACCTCGCGGATGGCATTGAGGCGCGAGAGCGACAGCACGATCCCGCCGAATGGGACTCCGCCGCCGACGAGCCCCGTATTGCCGCCATGGGGCACGACGGTGACCCCTTCCGCGTGGCAGGCCGCCATGACGAAGGCGACCTCCTGCGAATCCTTGGGGCGCACCACGGCACCGGCCAGACCGCTATAGAGCCCGCGCGTTTCGACGAGATGCGGCGCCATGTCTTCCGGCTGAGTCAGGACATGTTCTGCGCCGAGCCGTTGGGACAGGCTCGCGAGAAATTCAGGGGTGGGGGTGAATGCTGGCGCGGACACGATCTGACGATTCCCTATGGGTTGCTGCGTTTCGAACCTGAGGTATTCCTGTTAGCAAACCGTGCGGCACTTGCATACGGGCGCTTCGCCACGGTGCGGATTGCGCCTCGACCGGCCCCGCCCGTCGCCTGCGGTAGCGATTGAAGGGAAGTTTTGCGAGAGTGCGTCTTCCACAATTCGGCACGAGCCTCTCGATCAGCGGGTTTAGCGATATGACGATAGCAAGACATGTGCATGTGACGGGCCGTGTGCAGGGTGTCTGGTTCCGGGCATGGGCGCGTGAACAGGCCTTGGCCGAAGGTGTCTCCGGGTGGGTCCGTAACCGGTCCGACGGTGCGGTCGAAGCCGTTCTGGCCGGCCCCGAAGAAGCGGTCGAGATCCTGATCGCGAAGCTGCATGACGGCCCGACGGCCGCAAAGGTGGAAAGCGTCCGCGTGGCGGATACCACGGTGCCGGACGAGCCCGGGTTTCACATTGTCGGCTGAGTGAGGGTGACAATCGCATGACAGCGCCTTATCCGCTGGTGCGGATGGGTTCGCGGGGAGGCGCAGTGTGTCGACGTTCTGGGAACTGGCCGGCATGTTCGTGTCGGCCTTCACGTCGGCGACGCTGCTGCCTGGATCGTCCGAGGCGGTTCTCGCCGGAATCATAGCTCTCGGCACGGCAAGTGCGACGAGCGCCGTCATCGTGGCGACGCTCGGCAATACGTTCGGCTCTGTCGTCAATTGGGCGATAGGACTTTTCGCCGCGCGGTTTCGCCATCACCGTCGCTTCCCGCTGACGCCGGAGCAGTATGCGCGCTATGCGGCAATCTATGCAAAATGGGGCGTGTGGAGCCTGCTGCTTTCCTGGACTCCGGTGATCGGCGATCCGCTCACGGTCATAGCCGGTGTGATGCGCACGCCGTTGTGGATCGTCGTGCCACTGGTGATGCTCGCCAAGGGTGCGCGCTATGTCGCCGTCGCCGGCGTGATGCTGATGCTCTGACCCGTCAGAGCTCCAGCACGGCGGTCACCGGCGCATGATCGGAGGGGCGCTCCCAGCCGCGCGCCTCGCGCAGCACCTCGACGGAGCGGCAGACGGGAGCGAGATCCGGCGAGAGCCAGATGTGATCGAGCCGGCGCCCCTTGTCCGCTGTGTTCCAGTCCGGCGAGCGATAGCTCCACCAGCTGTAGATCTTCTCCGGCTCGGGGCGCAGGTCCCGCATGGAATCGATCAGCCCGGCCTCCTCGCGCAGACGCTCCAGCGTGCTGGTCTCCAGCGGCGTGTGGCTGACGACGTCGAGGAGTTTCTTGTGGCTCCAGACGTCGTGCTCGAGTGGCGCGATGTTGAGATCGCCCACAGTAATGGAGGGTGCGCGCGCAACCGTCGCGCGATCGGCCCAGCCGCGCATTTCCTCGAGAAATTGCAGCTTATGCGCGAATTTTGGATTCACCGCCGGATCGGCGACGTCGCCACCGGCGGGGACGTAGAAGTTGTGGATGGCAAGCCCCGCCGCTTCCCCGGCCTGCGGGCCGAGGCGCAGCGAGATATGGCGCGCATCCTCCTTCTCGCAGAAGCCGGTGATGGCGATGTCGGCCACCGGAAAGCGCGAGATGATGGCGACGCCGTTATAGCCCTTCATGCCGGCGAAGGCGATGTGCTCGTAGCCCGCGGCACGGATCGCCTTCTCGGGGAACTTGTCGACCGGGCATTTGGTCTCCTGCAGGCAGAGCACGTCCGGGCTCTGTTCGCTCAGGAAGCGGGTGACCTGATCGATGCGCAGGCGCACCGAATTGATGTTCCAGGTGGTGATCGAAAACCGCACGTCGCCTCGCTCCGCTTCCGTGATGCCAAGCGTCTTGGCTACGCTACGCGTGCCGCCGGGGAAACCCGGTTTCGGGAGTTATCCAGAAGCTGCGCGTCACGCCCGCAGCGCATCGATGATGCGCAGCTTGCCGTCGAGCGGCACCTGACCGTCATAGACCCACGGGCCGATGGCGAAGGAGGGGGTGGCGTTGATGTTGAGGTTGTTGCCGGCGCTGATGGCGGCTTGCATGGCCATGGTGACGAGGTCGGAATCGGCGAATTCGACGAGCGCATGACCGTCGGCGCCCAATTCCATTGCCACGTCGAGCGCGCGCTGGCCGTTCTTCACGCCCCGCAATGCATAGAGCGCGAGATGAAAATCGCGGTAGTGATCGTTGCCGTAGAGGCCCTGGAAGGCGAGGGCAATCCGCGTCGCTTCCACGGAGGGCTCGCCGAGGATGGCGTAGTTGACGAGGACATAGCCTAGATGTTCGTCGATATCGAGCAACTGGTCCATGTCCTGTGCGGATTGGCGGCAGAAGGGGCAATTGTAATCGAAGAATTCGACCATCATCACATCAGGATGCTCCGCACCGACATAGGCCGCCCCCGGAAGCGCCAGCGCATCCTCGACGAGCTCGTATGGCACGCGGCGCGCATCACGCGCCTGCGCGGGCAGGCCGATCACGCTGGCGGCGGGCAGGGTGACGAAGCCGGTGAGCAGGTCGCGGCGGGAGAGCTGCAGACGCGATGAGAACGGCATGACGAAACACGCTCCGATGGCTTGGACTGGATACCGGATGAAAGCCGAATCCGATTAGCCTTGTCGCGCCGAATGATGCGCCGGGCAAGCCTTGTTGACCTCCGCTCGCGGCCTCGTGATGATCACGCCGGATCCATCAGCGTCTCGACATGTGCCGCGACCGATTTGGCGAGGCCCACCAGATCGTAGCCGCCTTCCAGGATCGAGACGACGCGGCCCGCGCAGGAGCGCTCGGCCACCCGCATCAGAGCCTTTGTGGCATAGGCGAAATCGGCCTCGGTCAGATTGACGCTGCCGAGCGGATCGCGCCAATGCGCGTCGAACCCGGCGGAGATGATGAGGAGATCAGGCGCGAAATCGGTGAGGCGAGGCACGATGCCGGTGGTCATCACCTCGCGGAACGTATCGCTGCCATCCCCGGGTGAGAGGGCGATGTTGAGGATGTTGTCATGCGCGCCGCGCTCGTTCGGGTCACCCGTGCCGGGGAAGAGCGGCATCTCGTGGGTCGAGATGTAGAGCACGTCCGGATCGTCCCAGAAGATGTCCTGCGTACCGTTGCCGTGATGCACGTCCCAATCCATGATCGCGACGCGCTCCGCGCCATGATGATGGCGCGCCCAGCGCGCGGCGATGGCGGCGTTGTTGAAGAAGCAGAAACCCATCGCCGCCCGGCGTTCGGCATGATGCCCGGGCGGGCGCATGGCGCTGAAGGCGTTGCGTACCTTTCCCGCCATCACCTCGTCGACCGCCAGCGTCGCGGCGCCGGCGCCGCGCAAGGCCGCTTCCATGGTGCCGGGTGAGAGAATCGTGTCGGAATCGATCTGCACCAGCCCCGATTCGGGAGAGGCTTCAAGGAGGGCCTCCACATAGCCGCGATGATGCGCCAGCGCCACTGCCTCGATATTGGCCATGGGCGCCGCTTCCCGGGCGAGCATGGCGAAGCGCTCGTCCTCGAGCGCGGCCTCGACGGCCTTGATCCGATCAGCGCATTCCGGATGGCCGGTCGGGGTTTCGTGATCAAGGGCAGCGGGATGGGTGAGAAGGAGTGTTGTCATGGTGCTTTCTTCATGGACCGCCATGCTGGCGCGCAACGGGCCGTCTGTCCATACCCGGATGTGCCACATGTTGGGCGAAGCTTACTCGGGCAGGGTCCCGTTCGAGGCGAGCACGGCGCCGGCAAGGTAGAGCGAACCACAGATCAGCACGCGCGGTGGTGTCTCCCAGGGCGTATCGCGCAGAC
>NZ_DATGCW010000258.1:0-4140 GCF_035311605.1 Saliniramus sp. | reverse complement strand
CTGGTCGGCGGCGCGAGCCTCGTGGCAGCGGATTTCCTGGCCATCGCCCGCGCCTGTCGCGCCTGAGGCCGCCCGGCGGTCGCCCCGTTATTAAGGTAAATTTCGGGTTACCGCGCGCTATATTCATTTATTCATTGATGTTGATCGGAAGTTGCCACAACCTTCAGGCGCACAAGATATCTGGAGGTCATTCCATGTCGGTACTGATGACGATGTCGTTTCAGCCGCGCAACGAGATGGCGACGCAGCCATCGGCGGCAGAGCGGGCCTGGAACGGCAATCGGAATGTGGCGGGCGGCGCTGCCGAGCAGGCCGGCGCGTCGCCGAATGTCTGGCGCGATCCGGCCTTCACGCAGGCCATGCAGGCTTCCGGAGCGGGAGCGCCACCGGTACAGACCGGCGGGCCACCTGCGACGACGATTCCAGGCCCGCTCGTCGGAAATGCCGGCGCTTCAGCGGGCGCCATGGTCGGCGCTCTGGCGAACGATCTCGCTCGGACGTTCGCGGAAGCCCCCGCGCCCGACAGCGCGCGACAGATGAGCATGCTTCAGTCGCTCAGCCGCCATATCGCCAACGAGGAAGCAAGGACATATACACCGGCGCCGGCGCGATCCGATTACGTATTGAACCGGGAATCCGGACAAACTGATAACGGGAACCTGTCGGCATCTGCGTATCCCGATTCGTTGACGGACGGCGCATCCCCGCAGGCAGACGAGCCGACCGGGCACGCGCGCACGACAACGCGACCGCCGACGCAGGACACGATCCCGCATCTGGATCCGGCCGGTCGTGCGATTTTCGCGGCTGACGGACATCTCACGCCCCATGCCAATCCGGATATGATCGACGTATTCAAACTTGCCGTCGAAAATAACAACGACTGGAGCCGCATCCGCATGTCGGCTCCGCCGGACCAGGGAGATTTCGGCAGCTTCGGCGAGCCGGGCGCGAATGATCGCGGACCTGTCACACCAGAGACCGAACGCGTCGTGCGCGACCATCTCCAGCAGGAACACGATGTCGATCTGCAATCGCTTCCCGTGCGCAACATGATGATCGACGACCTGTTCGACACCAATGAGCAACTGGTCCTGATGAACGACATTCTGGAAAAGATCGTCGACGAGGTCGCCGCGAAGAGTCCGCTACCGCCTTCCGATGTCGACCGCCTGCGCTTCGTCAAGGAATCCGAGGTTCTGGCGCGTGGTTTTCTGAATGACATGATCCAGCATTTCATGAACCGACCGCGTGAGGGGTGAGGCGTAAGCGGTTCATGATCGACGCCCGCGGCCGAGAGGCTGCGGGCGTGTGCTTTTTTCGTGATCGGCGCTGGACAGACGGGTTTTGCGATTGCATATGGAGGTTGTCGCGGTCACGGCCCTGCCGTGGAATCGCCGCGTTGGTGTGTCTCATGTCGGCGCATCGACGGGCCTGCGGCAAGCCGGTGGGTCGATCGGACCGGCGGGCAGGACGCTGAAGGGTAGAGCATGCAAACGGTCATCATCATCATCCATCTGCTTATCGTGCTGTCGCTCGTAGGCGTCGTGCTGTTGCAACGCTCTGAAGGCGGCATCGGTATGGGCGCCGGTGGCGGTGGTGGCGGCGGCGGGCCGGGTGGCTTCATGACCGGGCGCGGCTCGGCCAGTGCGTTGACGCGTGCGACGGCAATTCTGGCTGCGGCTTTCTTCGCAACGAGCCTGACGCTGGCGATCCTCGCCGGTCAGGCAAGCCAGCCGACTTCGGTCTTCGACGCTCCCGGCGGCCTCACGGCCCCGCCCGCCCAGCCGGGTGAAACCGCACCGGATGGCGCCGGACCGGGTATTCTGGAGCAACTCCAGCAGCAGCAGGGCGACGAACCCGCCTCGCCTCAGGTTCCGCAGTCGCGCTGAGCGGGAATTGTCGGAAGGCAGGGCCTTCGCGGGGCCGGGCGACCGGCCCCTTTGTTTTGTGTGGATGATGCCCGCATGACGCATTCGCTGCTTGCGAATCGTCGGGGCTCGATTATGGATACCAGTCCATGACGCGGTACGTTTTCATCACCGGCGGCGTGGTTTCATCGCTCGGCAAGGGCCTCGCCTCGGCGGCTCTCGGGGCGCTGCTCCAGGCGCGCGGCTACAAGGTCAGGCTGCGCAAGCTCGACCCTTATCTCAACGTCGATCCGGGCACGATGAGCCCGTATCAGCATGGCGAGGTCTTCGTCACCGACGATGGTGCGGAGACTGATCTCGATCTCGGCCATTACGAGCGCTTCACCGGTGTGCCGGCGTCCAAGCAGGACAACATCACCACGGGGCGGATCTATCTCGACATCATCACCAAGGAGCGGCGCGGCGATTATCTCGGCGCCACGATCCAGGTGATTCCGCATGTCACCAACGCCATCAAGGAATTCGTGGTCTCGGGAAACGAGGATTACGATTTCGTCCTCGTCGAGATCGGCGGCACGGTCGGCGATATCGAGGGCCTGCCCTTCTTCGAGGCTATCCGCCAGCTCTCCAACGATCTCGATCGCGGCCAGTCGATCTTCGTGCATCTCACGCTCCTGCCCTTCATCCCCTCCGCCGGCGAGCTCAAGACGAAACCGACGCAGCATTCCGTGGCCGAACTGCGCTCCATCGGCATCCAGCCCGACATCCTCCTCTGCCGCTGCGACCGCCCGATCCCGCCGGATGAGCGGCGCAAGCTCGCACTGTTCTGCAATGTCCGCGAGACGGCGGTGATCGAGGCGCAGGACGCGCCCTCGATCTACGACGTGCCACTTTCCTATCATGCCGAAGGGCTCGACGACGAAGTTCTCGCCGCCTTCGGCGTCAAGGAAGAGCCGGAGCCGGATCTGACGCGCTGGACCACGATCTCACAGCGCATCGCCAACCCGGAAGGCGAGGTCACGATCGGCATTGTCGGCAAATATACCGGGCTGAAGGACGCCTACAAATCGCTGATCGAGGCGCTGATGCATGGCGGCATCGCCAACCGCGTCAAGGTCAATCTCGAATGGATCGAGAGCGAGGTCTTCGAGCACGAGGACCCGGCCCCCTTCCTCGAAGGGCTCAACGGCATCCTCGTCCCCGGCGGCTTCGGCCATCGCGGCTCCGAGGGCAAGATCCGCGCGGCGCGCTTCGCCCGCGAGCGGCAGACGCCGTATCTGGGCATCTGCTTCGGCATGCAGATGGCGGTGATCGAGGCGGTGCGCGCGCTGTCCGGAATCGAGAAAGCGGGATCAAGCGAGTTCGGCCCGACCGACGAGCCCGTTGTCGGCCTGATGACGGAATGGCTGCGCGGCAACGAGCTCGAGAAACGCGCCGCGCAGGGCGATCTCGGCGGCACCATGCGGCTCGGCGCCTATGACGCCGCGCTCAAGCCGGGCTCGAAAGTGGCGCAGATCTACGGCGCCACGACGATCTCCGAGCGCCACCGCCACCGCTACGAGGTCAATCTCGCCTATCGCGAGGATCTCGAGAGGAAAGGCATGCTCTTCTCCGGCCTCTCGCCGGACGGCCTCCTGCCCGAGATCGTCGAGCTCGCCGATCATCCCTGGTTCGTCGGCGTCCAGTTCCACCCGGAACTGAAATCCCGCCCCTTCGAACCGCACCCGCTCTTCGCGAGCTTCATCGAAGCCGCGCTGGTGCAGAGCCGGCTGGTGTGATGCCTCACCCACCCGGCGCGCTCACGCGGCGCAGGGTGAGGTTGATGCGGCCGCCCTCGGGGAGCAGCGTCGAGGAGCCGCGTTGCAAGCGGTCAATGCCGTGGAAGATCAGCCGCGATTCGCCGCCGAAGACGATGGCATCGCCGGAGGCGAGCTTCACCGATTTCGTCGGGCCACCGCGCTGCGTGCTGCCGTAGCGGAAGACGGCGGTATCGCCCAGCGAGAGCGAGACGACGGGGGCGTCGAACTCCTGCTCGTCGCGATCCTGATGCAGCCCCATCTTTGCCGCTTCGGCGTAATAATTGACCAGACACGCCTCCGGCGGATGCGGATAGCCCGCGAGATCCTCCCAGGCGCGCAGCACGCGCGGCGGCATGTCAGGCCAGGGTTTGCCCGTCTCCGGGTGGTGCGGCTGGTAGCGATAGCCGGCCTGATCGGCGACCCAGCCAAGTGGCCCGCAATTCGTCATGCGCACCGAGAACGCCTTGCCG
>NZ_DATGCW010000257.1:0-7934 GCF_035311605.1 Saliniramus sp. | reverse complement strand
CGGCGAGTTCTTCTTCATCGAGGTCAATCCGCGCATCCAGGTCGAGCATACGGTAACGGAGGAGGTCACCGGCATCGACATCGTCAAGGCGCAGATCCGTGTCGCCGAAGGAGTCGCGATCGGCGCGCCGGAATCCGGCGTGCCGGGCCAGGCCGATATCAGGCTCAACGGCCACGCCCTGCAATGCCGCATCACCACGGAAGACCCCGAGCAGAATTTCATCCCCGATTACGGGCGCATCACCGCCTATCGCGGCGCGACCGGATTCGGTATCCGCCTCGATGGCGGCACGGCCTATTCCGGGGCGGTGATCACGCGGTTCTATGATCCGCTTCTGGAGAAGGTCACCGCCTGGGCGCCCAATCCGCAGGATGCCATCGCACGCATGGACCGGGCCCTGCGCGAATTCCGCATCCGTGGCGTGGCCACCAATCTCACCTTTCTCGAAGCGGTGATCGGCCATCCACAATTTCGCGCCAACACCTATACCACCCGCTTCATCGACGAGACGCCGGAACTCTTCACCCAGGTCAAGCGCCAGGACCGGGCGACCAGGCTGTTGAACTATCTCGCCGATGCCAGCGTCAATGGCCATCCCGAGACACGCGATCGCGCCCGCCCGAACGCGGAAGCGGCGGCCCCCGTCATTCCCTATTGCCCGGATGAACCTCGCGCGGGCACGAAGCAGCGCCTCGATGCGCTCGGCCCGGAGAAATTCGCTGCCTGGATGCGTGCGGAAAACCGGGTGCTGTTAACCGATACCAGCATGCGCGACGGCCATCAGTCACTCTTGGCCACGCGCATGCGCACCCACGACATCGCCCGCATTGCCGGCACCTATGCGCGCGCCCTGCCGGATCTTTTCTCCCTCGAATGCTGGGGCGGGGCAACCTTCGACGTCGCCATGCGCTTCCTCACCGAAGACCCCTGGGAGCGGCTGGCGCTGGTGCGCGAGGGGGCGCCCAACATCCTCCTGCAGATGCTGCTGCGCGGGTCGAACGGAGTGGGTTACACCAATTATCCCGACAATGTCGTGCGCCATTTCGTCAGGCAGGCGGCTTGCGGCGGGGTCGATCTGTTTCGCGTGTTCGATTGCCTCAACTGGGTCGAGAACATGCGCGTCGCCATGGATGCGGTGCGCGGGGAGGGCAGGCTGTGCGAGGCGGCGATCTGCTATACCGGCGATCTCGCTGACGCGAGCCGCCCGAAATACGATCTGAAATACTATGTTGCGCTCGCCCGCGAGCTGGAGGCGGCGGGCGCGCATATCATCGCCATCAAGGATATGGCGGGGCTGCTGAAACCGGCCTCGGCGCGGGTGCTGTTCAAGACACTGCGCGAGGAGACGGATCTGCCGCTGCATTTCCACACGCATGACACTTCCGGCATCGCGGCGGCCACCGTGCTCGCGGCGATCGACAGCGGCGCCGATGCGGTGGATGCGGCGATGGATGCGTTGTCCGGCAACACCTCTCAGCCCTGTCTCGGCTCACTGGTCGAGGCCCTGCGCGGCCATGAGCGCGATCCCGGTCTCGACCCGGAATGGATCCGGCGGATCTCGTTCTACTGGGAGGCGGTGCGCAACCAGTATGCCGCGTTCGAGAGCGACCTGAAAGGGCCGGCTTCGGAGGTCTATCTGCACGAAATGCCCGGCGGGCAGTTCACCAATCTCAAGGAGCAGGCCCGTGCCATGGGGCTGGAGAGCCGCTGGCACGAGGTGGCGCAGGCCTATCACGACGTGAACCTGCTCTTCGGCGACATTGTCAAGGTGACGCCGTCATCGAAGGTGGTGGGCGACATGGCCCTGATGATGGTGGCGCAGGATCTGAGCGTCGCCGACGTTGCCGATCCCGACAACGATATCAGCTTCCCCGATTCGGTCATCGCCATGCTGCGCGGCGATCTCGGTCAGCCACCCGGTGGCTGGCCCGAGGCGATCACCGCCAAGGCGCTCAAGGGCGAGGCGCCTGGCACCGAGCGACCCGGCGCGCTGCTCGCCCCGGCCGATCTCGCTGCCGATCGCAAGATGCTGGAAGCCGAGCTGGAGCGGGAGGTCAGCGATGCGGAATTCGCCTCCTGGCTGATGTATCCCAAGGTCTTCACCGATTTCGCCCGCGCCTCGGAAGAATACGGCCCCGTCTCCTGCCTGCCGACGCCGAATTTCTTCTACGGCATGGCGCAGGAGGAGGAGATCCTCGTCGAGATCGAGCGCGGCAAGACGCTGGTCGTGCGCTGCCTCGCCTTCGGTGAGACTGACGAGGACGGCATGGTCACGGTCTTCTTCGAGCTCAACGGCCAGCCCCGGCGCATCAAGGTGCCTGATCGGGCGCGTGGTGCGAGCGGTGGCAAGGTCAAGCGCAAGGCGACGCCGGGGGATGGGACCCATATCGGCGCGCCGATGCCGGGTATCGTCTCGACCATCGCGGTCGCTGCGGGCCAGAAGGTCCAGGCGGGTGACGTGCTGCTCTCCATCGAGGCGATGAAGATGGAAAGCGCCCTGCATGCCGAGCGCGACGGCACCATCGCGGAGGTGCTCGTCCAGCCTGGTGAACAGATCGACGCCAAGGATCTGCTCATCGTCTATGCTGTGCAGTGAAAGCAGTCGGCCAGGGGCAAGTCTGCCAGCGGCACTTGGCGCGCGATGATTGCTTGACCCGTTCAATACGCCTGCTAACCATCGGCAATGTGGGGGGCGTATTGCATGACCATTCCCAATCTGATCACGATCTTTCGCCTCGTTCTCGTGCCGCTCGTCATTCTGGCGATCCTGCAGGGTGCCTGGGGCGTGGCTTTCGCCATGTTCGTGATCGCAGGCATCTCTGACGGGGCCGATGGCTATATTGCGCGGCGGTTCGACATGCGCAGCGAATTCGGCGCCATGATCGACCCGCTTGCCGACAAGGCTCTGGTGATCTCCATCTTCGTGACACTCGCACTGGTCGGCGAAATTCCAGTCTGGATCGCCGTACTGGTGGTGTTTCGCGATGCGATGATCGTCATGGCCTTCATGGTGGCAGGGCAGCTGACGCGCCCGATGAAGGTCAGACCCCTGATGATCTCGAAAGTGAATACGGCTGTGCAGATCGCTTATGTGGCGCTGGTTCTGGGCCTGCTCGCGCTTGGTATCGCCGCGCCGCGGGTCGAGACGTTCATGCTGTGGAGCGTTGCGGTCTTGACCGTCATCACCGCCGGCGCCTATCTCGTGATCTGGTTGCGGCACATGACCCGATGACCAGATCCTGCGCGCTTGCGCCGCTTTTGCCGAGGGTTCGATGACCATACAGAAGCAATTCGGATTCTGGATCGCGGCGCTCGTCGTCTTTGTTCTGTTTCTGTGGCTTTTCAGCAGTATCCTGCTGCCTTTCGTCGCCGGGCTGGCGCTGGCCTATCTGCTGGACCCCGTCGCCACGCGGCTCCAGCGCCTGGGGCTCGGACGGCTCGGGGCGACGCTGCTGATCCTGAGCCTCTTCGTCATCGTCTTCGTGCTCGTCCTGATCCTTGCCGTTCCGCTGGCAGTGCGGGAATTGAACGCCTTCCTGCAGATGCTGCCGTCTTACGTCGGTCAGCTCCAGCGTCTTGCCTACGAGCATGGCGGCCCGCTGCTGGAACTGGTCGGCGGCGCAGAGGCCGGGCGGGACGTCGAAAGCTCCATCCGTGACATGGCGGGAAATGCCTCAGGATATCTGCTGACGCTGCTAGGATCGATCCTCGCCGGTGGACAGACCTTGCTGTCCGTCATGTCCCTGCTTGTCGTGACGCCAGTCATCGCCTTCTACCTCCTGATCGACTGGCACAAGATGGTGGCGAGGGTCGATTCATGGCTCCCGCTGCGCCACCGCGACACGATCCGGAAGCTGGTTCGCGAGATCGATACGGCGCTGGCTGGTTTCGTGCGCGGGCAGGCGGCCCTGTGCCTGATTCTCGGTGCTTTCTACGCCATCGGCCTGAGCCTCATCGGTTTGAATTTCGGCGCCCTGATCGGTCTTACTGCGGGATTGCTGAGCATCATCCCCTATGTGGGTTCCTCCGCCGGGCTGCTGCTCTCCGCCGGCGTCGCGATCGTCCAGTTCTGGCCGGAATATTTCTGGATCGTGATGACGCTCGTCATCTTCTTCTCCGGGCAATTCGTCGAGGGCAACGTGCTGCAGCCGAAACTGCTGGGCGCATCGGTGGGTGTGCATCCGGTCTGGCTGATGTTCGCGCTGTTTGCTTTCGGGTCGCTGTTCGGCTTTCTCGGCCTGCTGATGGCGGTACCGCTCGCGGCAGCGGTCGGTGTCTTGATGCGTTTCGGGCTGCGTCGCTACCTCGCCAGCAGCTACTATCGCGCGGATGGCGAGCCGGTCGCGAAAGCCGCAGAGCCGCGTCATGAATGAGCGCCCGTCGCGCGCCCGGCGCAAACCGCTGCAGGCGGATCAACTCGCCCTCGATCTCGCTCTCGAACCGCGCTATGGCGGCGAGGATTTCCTCGTCGGGGCCTCCAACGAGCACGCCCATGCCCTGATCGAAGCCTGGCCCGACTGGTCCGACCGGATCGTCATGATCGAGGGCCCGCCTGGCAGCGGCAAGACGCATCTCGCCGCGATATGGGCCGAGCGCGCCCATGCCTGGACGGTGGATGCCGCGCAGATCAGCATGGCGCGGGTGCCCTATCTCGTCTCGAACCGGGCGCTCGTGATCGAGGATGCCGATCGCGGGCCGCGCGATGATGCGGCTTTCTTTCACCTGCTCAACCTCGCGCGCGAACAGGGTACCAGCGTGCTGATCACCGCGAGCGCCCCGCCTTCGGCCTGGGGGCTCGCCACGCCGGATCTGCTCTCGCGCCTGCGGCTCGCACCCGGTGCGCGGATCGATCCGCCGGATGAAGGGCTCTTGAAAGCGGTGCTGGTCAAGCTCTTCGTCGATCGTCAACTCCTCGTCGATACCCGCGTCGTCGATGCGCTCGCCCTGCGCATCGACCGCTCGCTGGCCCAGGCGGGGCGGGTCGTCGCGGCGCTCGACAGGGAAGCCCTGCGGCGGGGACGACGGCTGACGCGCAATCTCGCACTGGAAATTCTCGCCGACATGCCCGACCTCGCGGAGGATGGGGCTGATGAATCGGGCGAAGAAGATGGGGATGGGGTTTCCTCCGGGGGCGACAGCACACCATGATCGATTAAGATGCCCCCGTCGCCAGAATGTCGCAAAGGCGCGTCAGATTGCGATTTTTGGGTGACGAAGAAGGAGAGAACCGGTGCGCGCCAGCCTCAGTACAGCAGCCGATGTCGACGAGATCGCGAATGTCGAGGATCCGCCGGTCGTGCAGAAGGGCGCGCCGCCTCAGGGGCGCGATCTGCTGGGAACGCCGCATCGCTTCGTCAACCGTGAACTCTCCTGGCTGGAATTCAACCGCCGCGTCCTGGAGGAGGCCTCCAACGGTAATCATCCGCTGCTCGAACAGCTGCGCTTTCTCTCGATCTCGGCCAATAATCTCGATGAGTTCTTCATGGTCCGCGTCGCCGGCCTCAAGGGGCAGGTGCGCGAGGATCTCACCGCCGTCTCGCAGGACGGGCTGACGCCGAGCGAGCAATTGGCGCGCATCGGCCAGGAAGTCGCCACGCTCACGGTCGATCAGCAGGCGCGCTGGCGGGAATTGCGCGACGAATTACTGGGTGAGGAAATCGCCCTCATCGGCGAGGATGACCTGTCGAAATCAGAGCGGGTCTGGCTCGAAGATCATTTCCTGCATCATATCTTCCCGATCCTGACCCCGCTCGCCATCGACCCGGCCCATCCCTTCCCCTTCATCCCCAATCTCGGCATGTCGCTGGCGCTGAAGCTGCGCCGTCAGAGCGACGGCAAGCTGCTCAATGCTCTGATCCGCTTGCCCTTGAAAATCGACCGGTTCATCAAGCTGCCCGATTACGGCGATCACGGCGGCATGCGTTTCATCACGCTGGAACAGGCCATCGTGCTGCATATCGGACGGTTGTTTCCCGGCTACGAAGTGATCGGCCAGGGCTCCTTCCGGGTGATCCGCGATTCCGATATCGAGATCGAGGAAGAGGCTGAGGATCTGGTGCGCGTCTTCGAGACGGCGCTGAAGGAGCGTCGGCGCGGCTCGGTGATCCGGCTTGAAATCGAGGAGCGCATGCCCGAGGATCTCGGCGCTTTCGTCGCCGCCGAGCTGCATGTCGCGCCGGAAGAACGCGTCACCATTGACGGTATGCTGGCGCTCGGGGAGTTGTCGCAGCTCGTGGCGCTGGAGCGGCCGGATCTGAAGTTCAAGCCTTACAAACCCCGCTTTCCCGAGCGCATCCGGGACCAGGGCGGGGACTGCTTCGCGGCGATCCGCGAGAAGGACATTATCGTCCATCACCCTTACGAATCCTTCGATTCGGTGGTGCAGTTCCTCAACCAGGCGGCGCGCGATCCGCATGTGGTCGCGATCAAGCAGACGCTCTACCGCACCTCCAACCAGTCACCGATCATCGCCGCTCTGGCGGAAGCCGCCGATGCCGGCAAATCGGTCACGGCTCTGGTCGAACTGAAGGCACGCTTCGACGAGGAGGCCAATATCCGCTGGGCCCGGGATCTGGAGCGCGCCCATGCGCAGGTGGTCTTCGGCTTCATCGAGCTCAAGACCCATGCCAAGCTCTCCATGGTCGTGCGCCGCGAGGGCGGCCAGCTTGTCACCTATTGCCATGTCGGCACCGGCAATTACCATCCGATCACCGCGCGGATCTACACGGATCTGTCCTATTTCACCGCCGATCCGGTGATCGCGCGCGACGTGGCGCGGATCTTCAACTTCATCACCGGCTATGCCGAGCCCGCCGAGCTGGAGCGCATGGCGGTCTCGCCTTACACGTTGAAGAAGCGCCTTCTCCAGCACATCGCGGAAGAGATCGAGCATGCCCGAGCCGGGCGCCCGGCGGCGGTCTGGCTGAAATGCAACGCGCTCGTCGATCACGAGATCATCGACGCGCTCTACGAGGCGAACGGCGCCGGCGTGCAGATCGATCTGGTCATCCGGGGTATCTGCTGCCTGCGGCCCGGCATTGCGGGCCTGTCGGAGAATATCCGGGTCAAGTCGATCGTCGGGCGCTTCCTCGAACACAGCCGCATCTATGCTTTCGGCAATGGCGAGGGATTGCCCGGGCCGAAGGCGCATGTCTATATCTCCTCTGCCGATCTGATGCAGCGCAATCTCGACCGGCGCGTCGAGGCGCTGCTGCCGATCCATAATCCGACGGTCCATCAACAGGTGCTGGAACAGATCATGCTGGCCAATCTGCTCGATAATCAGCAGAGCTGGCGCCTGCTCCCATCCGGGGCGGGCGAGCGGATCAATCCGGAGCCGGAGGAAGAACCCTTCAACGCCCACAAGTTCTTCATGACCAATCCCAGCCTGTCAGGCCGGGGCGAGTCCTTGAAGACCTCCAGCCCGAGGTCGCTGCTCAAACGTGGACAACGCAACTAAGAATTTTCTGATGCGCGACGAGGCTCCCGGCCGGCTCAAGGTCGGGCGCCCGGTCGGCATCATCGATATCGGCTCCAACTCGGTGCGCCTCGTGGTTTATGAGGGACTGACCCGCGCGCCGACACCAATATACAATGAGAAAGTGCTTTGTGGCCTCGGTCGCAATGTGGCTTCAACCGGAAGACTCGACGAGGAAGCGGTGGCGCGCGCGCTTCGTGCGCTGGCCCGGTTCAAGGCCTTGTGCGCCACGATCAAGGTCGGCAAGGTGCATGTGCTCGCCACCGCCGCTGCCCGTGATGCGCAGAACGGTCCCGATTTCCTGGCCGAGGCCGAGGGCATTCTCGGGCAGGAAATCGAACTCCTCTCCGGCGCCCGTGAGGCAGAGCTCTCGGCGCTCGGTGTGATTTCCGGCTTTCACGAGCCGGACGGGATCGTGGGTGATCTCGGCGGTGGCTCGCTCGAACTCATCGACATC
>NZ_DATGCW010000256.1:0-23049 GCF_035311605.1 Saliniramus sp. | reverse complement strand
TTGCGCCTGTCGCCCGAAGCCGAAGAGGCCGCGCCTGGCTTCTGCGTCAGGCTCTGCTGCGCGATTCTGCGCGGGCTGCGCGACGACCGGCTCCGTCGCCTGCGAGACGGCTTGCTGCGCAGGCGGTTCCATCTCCGGTTGTGCCCCGGCGTTCCGGGGCGACTGCGGGGCGAATTCCGGCTGCGGCGCGGGCTCTGCTTGTGGAGGGGGCGCGCCGGCGGAAGCGGGAGGCCCCGGCTCAGCGGCGGGTTGCGCCATCGCGGCGGCAAGAGGTGCCGCTGCTTGCGGGGGCGCGCCCTGCGGCAATCCGGGCTGATAGCCCTGCTGCCCGGTGATCGCCTGTTCCGGTGCGCGCTCGAACGGAACGTCCGTCGCCGGCGGGGCCATTGCCCGGCCATGAGGGGCGCGCACTATATTGCTCTCGATCACGCAATCATTCGGCCCGCCCAGCATGACGAGATGCTCGACATTGTCCCGGCGCAGCAGCACGAGCTGGCGCTGGCGGTCGAGATCATAGACATCGACGATACCCAGACGCGGCTGACGCCCGCGTCCGCGCTCGCCACCCATGGCGAAACGCTTGCCGCCGATCCGCTTCAGGACGATGGCGAACAGGGCCAAAAGGATCGCGATGATCGCGAAGGCGATGACGTATTGAACGACGGGTGAGACTTCAAAACCGAGCATAGATGGACGCACGCTCTTCTTTGCGCACGGCATGTAAAAAGCCGTGCCGGTCGATAGGGCTACACGCGTTATCGCCTTCAATGCATTTGCGCGCAAGCATTCTGTGGATTTCAACGGGGGAAAAGCGGCATTTGCATGTCATCCTTAACCCCTCCTTAACTCCCCGTTAACCATACGCACGGCAAATTTTGCCCAGTGCCGCCGGAGGGCCGCACGCGATTCGAGTAACGGAGAAGTCCGGTGTCCGTCGCAGGTCTGCCGCTGATCGAGAAGCTGAAGACGCGCATGCACTGGCACCAGGCGCGCCAGAAGGTGATCGCGGAAAACGTCGCCAATGCCGATACGCCCGGCTTCAAGCCGCGTGACGTGGCCGAGCCGCAGTTCGATGCGCGGGGGCGCACCGTCGGCGGCAATCTCCAGGTGGCGCGTACGGCGCCGGGGCATCTCGCCCTCGACCAGGCGCGTGCCGGCATGAGTGAACGCAACGCAACGCGCTTCGAGGTGCGCCCGAGCGGCAATGCCGTAAACCTCGAGGAGGAGATGCTGAGATCCGCGCAGAACCAGTCGGATTATCAGCTCGCCGCCTCTCTCTACGAAAAGAGCCTTTCGATGCTGCGCATCGCGACAGGCAGACGCTGAACTCTTTCAAGGTGATCGCCCATGGACTTCATGAAGACCATTTCCGTCGCCGCATCCGGCCTGAAGGCCCAGTCGGGCCGCATGCGTGTGATCGCCGAAAACCTTGCCAATGCGGATTCCACGGCAAACACCCCCGGCGGTGATCCCTATCGTCGGCGCGTGCCCACCTTCACCAACCGGTTCGACCGCGAATTGCAGTCGCACACGGTCCAACTCGGGCGCATCCGCGAGGACCAGGGTGCGTTCCGCACGCGCTTCGACCCCGGCCATCCCGCCGCCGACGAGAACGGCGAGGTGAAGCTGCCCAACGTCAATTCGCTCATCGAGCAGATGGACATGCGCGAGGCACAGCGCAGTTACGAGGCCAATCTCAACCTTGTCACCGCCACGCGCCGCATGATCACGCGAACGATCGACATCCTGCGCGCCTGACGGCGCGGCAAGAGGGAGTAGATGCCCATGGCTACCAACGCTTTCGCGGCCGGCGCCTATGCCGCCGTCCAGAATATCGGCCAGACCAGCGCCGCCGCCGGCGCCGGGCGCGCGACACAGACGGGGGAGTTGCCCGATTTCTCTGCCATGGTCGGCTCCGCCCTCGGCTCGGTGCGCGAGAGCGGGCAGGCCGCCGAGGCCCAGGCCGCCGCCGTCGCGGCCGGCAAGGCCGATGTCGTCGACGTCGTCACCGCCGTGGCCGAAAGCGAGGCTGCGATCGAGACACTCGTCGCCGTGCGCGACCGGATGATTCAGGCTTACGAGGAAATCATGCGCATGCCGGTCTGACGGCGCTCGCGCATCCATGAACAGGTATCGGAACAATTCCATGACAGGCTCGCTTATTCTCGATATCGCGCGTGACGGCATCTTCACCTTCCTGCGTGTCGGCGCGCCGGTGATGCTGGTGGCGCTGGGTGTCGGCCTCGCCATCTCGCTGGTCCAGGCCCTGACGCAGATCCAGGAGCAGACCCTGATATTCGTGCCCAAGATCATCGCCGTGTTCAGCTCGCTTCTGATCTTCCTGCCCTTCATGAGTGATGCGCTCGGCGGCTACATGCGTCGGATCGCAGAGCAGATCGCCACGGGAGGCTGATGACCAGCACGCGCGCATGCCGCGCGACGATTTTGATGGTGAGACACGGCACGAATCAGGAGCGCAGCGCGCGGAATATGGTTAACATCATCGCCCATGGACCTCCTGATTCCCCAGATCGCCGTGGCGTTCCTGCTCACCTTCGCGCGGGTCGGCACACTGGTGATGCTGCTTCCCGCCATCGGCGAGCAGTCACTGGGGGCGCGGGCGCGGCTGAGCTTCGCATTGTTGCTGACGCTCGTCATGTTTCCCGCGACGCAGGCAACGCTGCCGATCGGCGAGGGCGGGCCCCAGCTGATCACGCTCCTGATCAGCGAGATATTCGTCGGCCTGATGCTCGGCATGGCGACGCGGCTGATAATCGGCGCCTTGCAGACGGCGGGCACGATCATCGCGCAACAGATCGGTCTCGGCTTCGCCATGGCCGTCGATCCAGCCATGGGCGGTCAACAGGCTGCGATCGGCAATTTTCTCTCGCTGCTGGGCATCACGCTGATCTTTGCGACGGATCTGCACCATCTCGCCATTGCCGCGATCCGAAATTCCTACGATCTCCTGCCACCGGGCGGATTGCCTGCGGCAGGGGATGCCGCGGCGCTGGGCGTGCAGGCGGCCGCGCGCGGTTTTCGTCTCGCCATCCAGATCTCGGCGCCCTTTCTTGTCTTCGGGATCCTGTTCAATCTCGGGTTGGGCGTGCTTGCGCGCCTGATGCCGCAGATGCCGGTCTTCTTCCTCGGCTTGCCGGCGACAATCCTGCTCGGCATGGTGATTCTGTTCGCGGTGGTCGGTGTGATGATGGGCGTGTTTCTCGAGGATATCGGCGATTATCTCGCCGAGATCGCCGGACTGTGAGGCATCGCAATGTCTGAACAGGCGGAAGACGACGATCGTACGGAAGAGCCAACCCAGCGAAAACTGGATGAAGCCTTTCGCAAGGGTGATGTTCCCAAGAGCCAGGAACTCAACACACTCTTCGTGCTGGGCGGGCTGGCGCTGTGCATCGCCATTCTCGGAGGCCCGATGGGTGCGGGCTTCATGGATGAAATGCGCGGCTTCCTGATGAACGCGCATCAGGTGCCCTCCGACGGGGCGGGTTTCTACATCGTGGCGCGCAACATGCTGATCGGCATGCTCAGCGTGCTGGCGCTGCCCTTCATCTTCATCATGTTCGCCGGGCTGGCAGGCGGCGCCATCCAGCATCGTCCGCTCTGGACCGTCGATCCGCTACAGCCCAAGCTCGAGCGAATTTCGCTGATCAGCGGCGCCAAGCGTCTCTTCGGCATGGAGGCATTGGTGAATTTTGCCAAGGGCCTGCTCAAGATCCTGATCGTCGGAGTGCTCGCTGGAGTCATCCTGTGGCGGGAGCGTGATACTCTCGATCTGCTGGTTCAGGTCGAGCCGCAGATGATCCCGCAGGCGGCGCAGAGCGGCGCGATCAAGATGCTGCTCGGCATTCTGGTGCTGTTCTTCTTCGTCGCCGTGGCGGATCTCATGTATCAGCGCATGCGCTGGTTCAAGAAGCAGCGCATGACACGCAAGGAATTGCGGGACGAGTACAAGCAGACCGAGGGTAACCCCGAGGTCAAGGCCAAGATGAAGCAGACGCGCATGGCGCGCCTGCGCGGACGCATGATGGCCTCGGTGCCCGATGCCACGGTGATCATCACCAACCCCACACACTATGCCGTGGCCCTGAAATACGAACAGGGCATGCAGGCTCCGATCTGCGTCGCCAAGGGCGTCGATCACCTCGCGCTGCGCATCCGCAAGGTCGCGAACGAGAATGCCATTCCCATCGTCGAGAACCCGCCGCTCGCGCGGGCCCTGCATGCCAGCGTGGAAATCGAGGACGAAATCCCGGTGGAACATTACAAGGCGGTCGCGGAAGTGATCGGTTACGTCTTGCGACTGCGCCGTATTCGGGCATAAGTGACGTTCAGCACAGGCGGTTTCCAATCAATGGCTCCAACGGGCGACAAAGCACGCAGCACCATCGACAGGTCGGAGAAATCCGGCAATATCTGGCTTTTGGTGCTGCTCGCCATCGCACTGCCGGCGGCGTTTCTGGGGCTGAACCTGTTCAGTGGCGATCAGGCGCGCATGGCCATCATGGCGATCCTTGCCCTGCTCGCCGTGGCCGGCGTCTTCTTCGTCGCCGCCTATGCCATCGGCGCCCTGCAATTCTCGGGTGCGAGCGGGCGCAACGACCTCACCAAGGCCATGGCCGACAGCGCCGGCGAAGGGCTCGTCGTCACGGAAGAGAATGGTGGCATCGTCTATGCCAACGAGGCCTATCTCGCCTTTGCCGGCGCGCGCGATCCCGGGGATGTGAAGCCGGTCGAGCGTTTGTTCGTCGGCGCGCCGGAAGTCTCCGAGGCGATCTACCGGCTGGCCCAGGCCGCTCGCGAACATCGCGCGCTGGCCGAGGAGATACGCCTCTCGCCCGGCCTCGCCGGACGTGCGGATTTCGGCTGGTATCGGGTGCGTGTGCGCCCGCTCCCGCGCCTTGGCGGTGGCACGGCCACCTTGTGGAGCGTCTCCGACGTGACCCATGAGCGCGAGCGCCATGAGAACGTCTTCCAGGAGTTGCAGCACGCCATCGACTATCTCGATCACGCGCCGGCGGGTTTCTTCTCGGTCGAGATCGACGGCTCGATCGCCTACATCAACGCCACTCTCGCAGCCTGGCTCGGCCATGATCTCGCCGAGGTGGGCTCCGGAGGCCTCCGGATCGAGGATGTGCTGCCGGCCAATGTCGTGGCGATCATGACCACGATCACGGGCGCCCCCGGCGAAGTGCGCACGGAGACTTTCGATCTCGACATGCGTCGTCGTGACGGGCAGGCAATGCCGGTGCGGATCTATCACCGTGTCGCCTTCGGGCAGGACGGCGAGGTCGGTGCCTCGCGCTCGCTGGTGCTTAACCGCTCCGCCGGCGAGGAGGGCAGCGCCGAGGGGCAGCGCGCGGCAGAGGTGCGGTTTGCGCGTTTCTTCAACAACACGCCCGTTGCCATCGCCACGCTCCAGCGCGGCGGGCGGATCCTGCGCACCAATGCCTCCTTCGCACGGCTGTTCGGCCCCGCGCAGCGCGGCGAGGATGACGGGCCCAATCTGCTCTCTCAGGTCGCCGAGAGCGATCGCGAGGCGCTGTCGGCAGCCCTGCACGACGCGGCTGAGGCGCGCTCGGGCGTCGCTCCGGTGGAGGTCTCGCTCGCCGGTGACGGCGCCCGATCGGCGCGGATCTGGCTGAGCCCGGCCGAGGAGGGTGAGAACGAGGAGGGCGAGGCGGTCCTGCTCTATGCGCTCGATACCAGCGAGCAGCGCCAGCTCGAACGGCAATTCGCGCAGGCCCAGAAGATGCAGGCCGTGGGGCAGCTCGCCGGAGGCGTGGCGCATGATTTCAACAATGTCCTGCAGGCGATCATCGGCTATTCCGATCTGCTCCTGGCAAACCACCGCCAGACCGATCCTGCCTTTCAGGATATCATGCAGATCAAGCAGAACGCCAACCGGGCCGCGAGTCTGGTGCGTCAGCTGCTCGCCTTCTCGCGCCGCCAGACGCTGCGCCCCGAGGTGCTCCAGCTCGGCGACGTGATGTCTGATCTGTCGATGCTGCTCAAGCGCCTGCTCGGTGAGCGGGTCGAGCTCGACCTGCGCCACGGGCGCGATCTGTGGCCGATCAAGGCGGATGTGAACCAGTTCGAGCAGGTCGTGGTCAACCTGGCGGTGAATGCCCGCGACGCCATGCCCGATGGCGGCAAGCTCACCATCCGCACAGCCAATGTCGAGGCGCAGGAAGCAGAGGAACTCGCGTTGACCGGCATGCCGGGCGCCGACTACGTGCTGGTCGAGGTCTCCGATACCGGCAGCGGCATCCCGCCCGACGTGATGGACAAGATCTTCGAACCCTTCTTCACCACCAAGGATATCGGCAAGGGGACCGGGCTCGGCCTGTCGACGGTGTTCGGGATCGTCAAGCAGTCGGGCGGTTTCATCTATGCGGATTCCCGGATCGGGCAGGGGACCTCCTTCCGGGTGTTCCTGCCGCGCCATGTCCCGGAGGAGGGCGCCGACGAGGAACAGCCCCAGGCCGCGAAGGAGGAGGCACGTGATCTCACCGGTGAGGGTGTGATCCTGCTGGTCGAGGACGAGGATCCTGTGCGCGCCGTCAATGGCCGTGCGCTCACCGCACGCGGCTATACCGTGCTCGAAGCCGCATCCGGGCTCGAGGCGCTCGAGATCATGGAAGAGCAGGAGGTGCCCGTCGATCTCGTCGTCTCCGACGTGGTGATGCCGGAAATGGACGGGCCGACGCTGCTGCGCGAATTGCGCGGCAAGCATCCGGGGCTGAAGGTGATCTTCGTCTCCGGCTATGCCGAGGATGCGTTCCGCAAGAACCTGCCCGAGGGCGAGGAATTCAATTTCCTGCCCAAACCCTTCACCCTCAAGCAACTGGTCGAGACGGTGAAGGACGTGATGGCGCGCTGAGCAGCCGCTGCGACCGCGCGCCACGCCACATCCCTTTCGCCGTTTCCGCGCAGGATCAGGGGGCGCGCCCGCATCGATCAGAGATTATGATCGCGCGATATGCAGAATGCGCGAGTCGGTATTGCCGGCGCGTATCACCGAGGGAGACGATGGCCGCATGAACCGTGATTTCCAGCGCCCCGGGCGCTCCGCCGTCTACGGCACGCAGGCGATGATCGCCACCTCCCATCCGCAGGCCTCGCTGATCGGCGTCGAGGTGATGCGCAAGGGCGGCAGCGCCGTCGATGCGGCGATCGCCGCAACCGCCATGCTCTGCGTGGTCGAGCCGGCCATGACGGGAATCGGAGGCGATTGCTTCGCCATCATCGCGAAGCCGGGGGCAAAGCCCGTCACCATCAACGGTTCGGGTCGCGCGCCGGCGGCGAGCGACCGCGCGGCTCTGGCCGATCAGGGGCTGGGCGAGATCGCCGACAATTCCCCGCATGCGGTGACAATCCCCGGCGCGGTGGATGCCTGGTGCCGGCTGCATGAAGATTACGGCAGGCTCGATCTCGCGGAATTGCTCGAGCCGGCCGCCAAAGTGGCCGAGGAGGGCTATGCAATCGCCCCGCGCGTCGCTTTCGACTGGCAGGCCCATGCGAAGCGCCTTGCGCGCAACCCCGCCACGGCGGAGGTCTTCCTGCCCGGCGGGGCGCCCCCGGCGCTGGGCGCGCTCCATGCCCAACCCGCGCTCGCGGCCTCGCTGCGGCTGATCGGGCGCAAGGGTCGGGCCGGTTTCTACGAGGGTGAGGTCGCCGAGGACATCGTCGCCACGCTGAAGGCGCTGGGCGGCGTGCATGGGCTCGACGATTTCGCGGCGCAGACGAGCGCGTACGCAGCCCCGATTTCCGGGCGCTATAAAGGCCACGACATCCTCGAATGCCCGCCCAATGGCCAGGGGGCCACGGCGCTGCTCATCCTCGCAGCGCTCGAGAGCTGGGACGTCTGGACCGGCTGCACCGATCCGGGCGAGCGCATGCGGCTCTATCTCGAAGCCACCCGTGCAGCCTATTTCCTGCGCGATCGTGCCATCACCGATCCCGCCTTCATGCAGACGGGGGTCGATGATTTCCTCGGGCAGGCGGCGATCGATTTCGTGCGCCGCGAGGCGATGCGCCCGGCGCCCGACGCGCGTGCAGCCCACGCCGCGCGCAGGCTCGGCCCCGCTCCCTGGGAAACCGATACGATCTGTCTTTCGGTCGTCGATTCGGACGGGCTCGTCGTCTCCTTCATCAATTCCATCTTCCACCCCTTCGGCTCGACGCTGCTCGCGCCGAAAAGCGGCGTGATGCTGCATTGCCGGGGCGCGAGCTTCAGCCTCGAAGCCGGTCATCCCAACCGGCTCGAACCCGGCAAGCGCCCGATGCATACGATCATCCCCGGCCTCGTCATGCAGGGCGACAAGCCGGTCCTTCCCTTCGGCGTGATGGGCGGGCAGTACCAGTCCGGCGGGCATGCGCATCTGATGATGCGGCTCTACGAGCAGGGCATGCCGCTGCAGGAGGCGATCGACGCTCCACGCGCCTTCGCCTATCAGGGCGAGACGCAGGTCGAGACCGGCATTGATGCAGGTGTGGCGGATCATCTGGCGGCGAACGGCTGCGCCGTTACCGTTCTCGACGCGCCGCTGGGCGGTGCCCAGGCGATCGCCATCGACCATGCAACCGGCACCCTGACCGGCGCCTCCGATCCCCGCAAGGACGGCTGCGCGCTGGGCTGGTGAGCTGCCGGACCGGGCGGGCTTCGTGACGTGCGCCCTCCATGAAGGCCGCGCCAGAACTCCCCTCTCCCTGGTGGAGAGCGGAGATCGCGCTGCGTCACTCTCTTGCGCCCTGCCGCTCCAGCGGGATCAGGGGGGGGCTGGTTTGGCTCCAGCGGGAGCAAGGCCGGGTGTCATCGGACGGCACGTGGCGCAGGATGCGGTACTGGCCGGCGGCGTCACGGCGCAAGGTACAGACGAGTTCGCCATCGACCTCCGGCGCGGGACGCTTTGCGCGCAGGAGCGGCGCCGTCAGCAGCAGTATGAAGGCCGGTGGCACGATCAGCCAGAGCGCCTTGACCCAGTCCGTCAGTGATTGACAGGTGGCAAACAGCGTCTGCCAGAATGTCGTCTCTTCCATGCCCGAACGCCCCGAAACCATCCTGAAACCGGGTTTTCGTGGTCACCAGAGGTTCGCTCCGGTGACCGGGGATCTGGAAAGCCGCCTGTAGACGGCCGTACTGGCCTTTGGGCCGAAGCCTTGAACATACGCCAGCGCCTCCCCGGCCATGAAGGTCGAGGAGGTGTCTTTTCGGTCGCACCGACCGCTACAGGAAGGGGATTCTAGGCCGCGGAGCCGGATTTCACCGACCCTGTGGTGACCGTAAAAAAAGTATCATGAGTTGCAAAGAGTGGTTTTGGTTGTGTCGGCATACAACCAAGGCCGCATCGCTCACCGCAGGCGGGCGAGGCGGGTGCCGACCTTGTCGAGGAAACGGGTGCGCTCTTCGCGGGTTGCAGAATCCATGCGGTGAAGGCCGAGCCAGAAGGTTCGGACTTTCGGTGAGCACAGGACCGAGATCCCCGTCAGCAGCATGCGCCGGCCCGGCATACCCATCAGCCACCACCACCAGAGCGGCGAGCCCAGCGTCGAGATCGCGCCGACGACGCGGATCTGCGTCATCACGCGGGCGATCGGCTTGCCGCGCTCCGGCATCCTGAAAGTGGCGTGGGGGACGAAGACGCGGTCGATCCAGCCCTTGAGCATGGCCGGCGGGCCGTACCACCAGGTGGGATAGACGAAGACCAGCCCCTCGGCCTTGCGCAGCCGGGCGAGATGATCGGCGATCGGTTTCTCGTTCTCGCCGGGCGTATGATAGCCGCGCCGCTCATCGGCATCGAGCACGGGGTTGAAACCCTCGGCATAGAGATCGAGAAGGTCGACGCTGTGGCCGGCCTGTTTCAGGCTCTCGACCGCCCGATCGCGCAGGGCGGCGCCGTAGCTCTCCTCGCAGGGGTGAGAATAGACCAGCAGGATGTGCATGGGATGCGCATAGTCCTTTCATTGATGGCGGGGACGCTCCATGCCGGGGAAGCGCTCAGCCCGCACGCCGCAGGAAGGCACGGTAGGGCAGGCGCGGCTCGGGCGGATCGGGCGGCTCGGTCGGCGCACCGGGCGGCGGATTGGCGGCGTTCCTGCTTGGGGCGTTCTTACCTGTGGCGTTCTTGCTTGCAGCATTGTTGCCTGCGGAATCCGTGCCTGCGGCCGATCTGCTCATGGTCGACCTGTTAGCGATCGACCTCTGCGTGGCGGTGTTGCCCGCAGCGCGTGACCCGTCAGCGCCGGCATTCCCGGCCTGCTGAGCCGTGCCGGATCGTGAAGGCGGCGCGCTCTGCGGCGGTGTGGCCCGGCGCGCGAGGCCGGCGACGATATCGGGGCGTACGGCACGCGGCGGTGCGAAGACGTAGCCCTGCGCCAGCGGCACGTCGATATCGATCAGATCGGGCACGTCGGATTCGGTCTCCACCTTGTCGGCGACGAGCCGGATGCCCGCACGACCGAGCACGGTGGCGAGATCGGCGGTCTCGAAATCGAGGCCATGGCTCGGTTGCGGGTCGAGCAGCATGCGCGCGGGCAGCTTGGCATAGGCGACGCCGCGATCGGCGAGGCTCAGCGGGTCGAGCCGCATATCGGTGGCGCGGTCGAGAATGAAGAAGGCACCCTTTGCGCGCAGCTGCTCCAGCGCGCCGGCGGATTCCGCATCGAGCATGCGCCAGGCCCGCTGCGGAATCTCGAAGGCAAGGCGCCCCAGAATGTCGGGATAAGCCTCCAGAATACGTCCGAGCGCGCGCAGGAAGCCGGGCGTGCGCACGCTCGCTCCTGCGAGGTTGCAACTGACAAAACCCTCGCTGCCGCGATTGACCAGATGGCGCGCCACGGCGGCGGCGCGGGCGGCGACCTTGCCGTCGAGCTCGGGCAGGAGCTGCGATTCCTCCAGAACCGGCAGGAATTCATCCGGTTGAAGCAGGGTCTGCTCATCGAGGCGCAGACGCGCCAGCGCCTCGTAGAAACGCGTCTTGCGCTGGGGCAGGTTGACCACGGGCTGCAGGTGAATTTCGAGATGATCCTCGCGAAATGCCTGTATGATTGCGCGCTTGCGCACCTCCTCCGCCGGATCGGTGGCGGGTTCCGGTGGCTCTGGCGGGGCGGAAAACAGTGCGTCTTCCACGGCGGAGACGCCGCCGATCTGGGCATCACGGTCGTTCGCGGCAGGCTCCTGCGGGGTGAGCGGCAGCGGAGCGGTTTCGCCCATGGCAGGTGCGACTGACAGATCCGGACTGCTTATGCCCTCCTCGCCAATGCTGCCGGCGGGAGCGAGATCGGAAAGCTGGCCAGCCCAGCCGGTGCCGCCATCCGCTGCGTCTGCGGGCTGAGAAGGCTCCGCCGCGCGCATGTCCGCCGCGCGCATCAATGCAGCGCCGTCGAGGCGCTCGCGCAGGCCGACGATCTCCTCGGCCAGCGTCGCCACGTCGCGGTCATGGCCGGAGACGCTGCCGGCAAGATCGCGCAGAAGGCCGCTCAGCAGGGCGATCTCGCCGGAAACCTCGGCGACGGTCTTGCGTGTTTCGGCATGGGGATGGCGCTCGATCTCGGCCAGCCGCGCCTCCAGCCGCAGCAGCCGGCGGGCGACGATATCGAGATCATGGGCCGTCTTCGCGGCGAGCCCCGAGGCCCGCCCGGCCCGCCAGAACCCCGCTGCGGCGAAGGTGAAGACCGCGATCGCGCCGACACCGGCGAGCAGCATGCCCGGTTCCAGCGCCGCACCGAACAGGCTCCACAGGGCGATGGCCGAGGCAATGATCGCCACGGCACTGACCGCCCACAATGCCCAGTTTCTGATGCTCCCCATCGACACGACCTGCTCCACGCATGATGCGACACAAAAACTCGCAAATCGCTACTGGAAGTACCAGCCCAAATTTCGCCCCAACTTGCCCGGTCCACAGGCTTCCGGCAAGCTGTCACTGAATCCGGCGCCAAAACGATACCAGGAGAGGAACCAAGATGCCCGATTTCTTCAATCCGCCGACCATTCACGCCCCGGCCTCGTCCTATTCGCACGGCGCGACGCATGCCCTGACGGGGCGGCGTCTGGTGATTTCCGGGCAGATCGGGGTCCATCCCGATGGTGCCGTCGCCAAGGGGGTCGATGCCCAGCTCGATCTGGCCTGGGCCAACCTCCTCACCATCCTCCGCGCCGCCGACATGGAGATCCGCCATCTCGTCAAGGTGACCGTCTTCAGCACGCGCCCCGACACAGTGATGAATTTCCGCGCCGCGCGGGACAAGGCCTTGCAGGGTCACGCTCCGGCCACGACATATCTGCAGGTGGCCGGGCTCGCGGCTCCCGATCTGCTCGTCGAGATCGAGGCGGAAGCGGTGCGCGACGCGGATTGAGCCGGCTGCCACCGCGTGATCGACGTGTGCGAAGGAGAGTGCTATGAGCGAAACGTCCAAGATCAGCCTCGCCATCGAGGGCATGTCCTGCGGCGGCTGCGTCGCGGCGGTGGAGCGGATCGTGAAGAAGGTCGACCCGCAGGCCGTCATCCGGGTCGATCTCGATGCCGGCGCGGCGCAGTTGCGCACGCAGGCATCCGTCGAAACGGTCTGCGCCGCGCTCGACAAGGGCGGCTTCCCCGCGCAGGCGCGGGGCTGAACGCGAGTCGCAGAATCCCAGCCGCAGCATCTACAGAATCGCATGGCGGGATGCGATTTTCCGCTGGCATTTGCGCGCAGATCGACTATGTTGCGGCCATTCGCGAGGGCTTCGCCCGCGCGAACCATGGTGCTTGCGACCATGCTGGACGACATCCCGGCATCGCCGCAGCGCAGGGCCCCACGGCAAAGTCCGCCTTCGCGAGAAGCGGTAGTGCTGCGGGCACCCTTTTCAGTTCAAGTCTCATCGAAAGGAAAACCGATGTCGATCACGCCTGAGCGCAAGCAGGAACTGATCAAGGAATTCGGCGCGAAAGAAGGTGATACCGGCTCCCCGGATGTCCAGATCGCCATTCTCACCGAGCGGATCACCAATCTGACCGAGCATTTCAAGACCCATGCGAAGGACAACCATTCCCGCCGCGGTCTTTTGAAGCTCGTCTCGCAGCGTCGTTCGCTGCTTGACTATGTCAAGCGTCACGACGAGCCGCGCTATCGCGCTCTGATCGGTCGTCTCGGCATCCGCCGCTGACGCTACCTCGCGCGTCGGTTCGCCGGTGCGCATGACGAACCCGCCGGCGCAGGTGCGCATGCCCAGGGCCAATCCCGAGAGCATGTTTTTGCGCCGGCACCCGATGGTGGCCGAACGCGGTCACCGTCAGTACGAGAAGGCCCGGAGATGACCATGGCAGGATCGCCGGGGGTTTCGCGCCGGCACGGCCCGCACGCATCATGCATGCGCACGCGCCTCGCCCGGCATCCCGAAGAGAAGCCCCCCGCCGTCTTGCCCATGGTGTCGCCGAAGGCCGACATTGCATGAAAGCAAGGACGACATGTTCGATATCCAACGTGAAGAACTGATCTGGGCCGGCCGCAAGCTGGTTCTGGAAACCGGGCGCATGGCCCGGCAAGCCGACGGCGCCGTCATCGCCAGCTATGGTGACACGACTGTTCTCGCCACCGTGGTGGCCGCGAAGGAGCCGAAGCCCGGCATCGACTTCCTGCCGCTGACGGTGAACTACCAGGAGCGCACCTACGCAGCCGGTCGCATTCCGGGCGGCTTCTTCAAGCGTGAAGGCCGCCCCAGCGAGAAGGAGACACTGGTCTCCCGCCTGATCGACCGCCCGGTCCGCCCGCTCTTCCTCGACGGCTGGCGCAACGACACGCAGGTGATCGTGACTGTGCTCTCGCATGATCTTGAGAACGATCCCGACATCGTCGCCATGGTCGCGGCCTCCGCCGCCCTGACGCTCTCGGGCGTGCCCTTCGCCGGTCCGATCGGTGCGGCGCGCGTGGGCTATGTCGATGGTGGCTACGTGCTCAATCCGCCGCTGCCCGATATGGAGAATACCAAGCTCGATCTCGTCGTGGCGGGCACGAACGAAGCGGTGCTCATGGTCGAATCGGAAGCCCAGGAACTGCCCGAGGACATCATGCTCGGCGCGGTGATGTTCGGTCACAAGCATTTCCAGCCGGTGATCGACGCGATCATCCGCCTGGCCGAGAAGGCCGCCAAGGAGCCGCGCGATTTCGCGCCGACGGATCTCTCCGAGGTCGAGACGGCCGTGCTCGAGATCGCCGAAGCCGATCTGCGCGCCGCCTACAAGCATCGCGACAAGCAGGAGCGCTACGCCGCCATCGACGCCGCCAAGGCGAAAGTGACCGAGGCGCTTCTCCCCGAGGACGGCGAGCCGCGTTTCGCACCGGAAATGGTCAAGGCGACCTTCAAGGAAGTCCAGGCCAAGATCGTGCGCTGGGCCATTCTCGATGATGGCGAGCGCATTGACGGGCGCGACGTGAAGACCGTGCGTCCGATCGTCTCCGAAGTCGGCGTGCTGCCGCGCACGCACGGTTCGGCCCTGTTCACCCGTGGGGAGACTCAGGCGCTCGTCGTGGCGACGCTCGGCACCGGCGAAGACGAGCAGTTCATCGACGAACTGGAGGGCACCCGCAAGGAGCGCTTCCTGCTGCACTACAACTTCCCGCCCTATTCCGTGGGTGAGACGGGCCGCGTCGGTTCGCCGGGGCGCCGCGAAATCGGCCACGGCAAGCTGGCATGGCGCGCCCTGCGTCCGGTTCTGCCGCCGGCGCACGAATTCCCCTACACCCTGCGCCTCGTCTCCGAGATCACGGAATCGAACGGTTCCTCCTCGATGGCGACCGTCTGCGGCGGTGCGCTTTCGCTGATGGATGCGGGTGTGCCCCTGCGCCGCCCGGTGGCAGGTATCGCCATGGGCCTGATCCTCGAGGGCGAGCGCTTCGCGGTGCTCTCCGACATTCTCGGCGACGAGGATCATCTCGGCGACATGGACTTCAAGGTGGCCGGCTCGGATGTGGGCATCACCTCCCTGCAGATGGACATCAAGATCGCCGGCATCACCGAGGAGATCATGCGCGTTGCACTCGATCAGGCCAGGGGTGGGCGCACGCACATTCTGGCGGAGATGCAGAAGGCCCTCGACGCTCCGCGCGCCGAGCTCGGTGAGCATGCCCCGCGCATCGAGGTGATGCAGATCCCGAGCGACAAGATCCGCGAAGTCATCGGCACCGGCGGCAAGGTCATCCGCGAGATCGTGGAGAAGACCGGCGCCAAGGTGAATATCGAGGATGACGGCACGGTGAAGATCGCTTCTGCCGACGGCAAGTCGATCGCTGCGGCCAAGAACTGGATTCGCTCGATCGTGGCCGAGCCCGAGAAGGACGAGATCTACGAGGGCAAGGTCGTCAAGGTGATGGAATTCGGCGCCTTCGTGAACTTCTTCGGTTCGCGCGACGGTCTGGTCCACATCTCCGAACTCGCCCCGCAGCGCGTCGCCAAGGTCACCGATGTGGTCAAGGAAGGCGACACCGTGAAGGTCAAGTTCCTCGGCATGGACGATCGCGGCAAGGTACGCCTGTCAATGAAGGTCGTCGATCAGGAGACCGGCGAGGACATCTCGGAAAAGATCAAGGCCGAGCGGGAAGCCGAGCGCGCGGCGCGCGGTGAAACCGGCGAGGATGATCGCGAAGATCGCGGTGACCGCCGCCCCCGCCGCCCGCGTCGCCATTCGGAGTGAAGTGGCTCGGAGTGAAGTGGCATTGTATGGCCGGGGCTGATGTCCCGGTCTGAGAATTGTCCGGCCCGCGATATTTTTCGCGGGCCGTTTGCGTTTCGGCGCTGTCGTGCGTCACGCTTCATGGCGTGCGCGGCGCGGTGGGTGCCCTTTTGAAGCGTTGATCCGCTGCGCAGAGGCGCGCATACAACCGCATTAGACGCAGCTTAACATCTTTCATCTAGCCTCATCGCAGGTCTCGATCAGGAGAGGGGCATGCAGGGTGATAACATGTCTGCTGATGCGCGCAGGGAAGGCTCGGGCCCGCGCCCCGGCGGTTTGCCGACGCAATTGCGACGAGCCGGCTTCGTGGGGATCGCCCTGTTCATCCTGCTCGCGCCGTCTGCCGGGCAGGTTTTCGGTGTCAAGCACCTGCTATTGCGCGAATGGGTGATGTATTCCGGTGTCGGTGTCGGTATTCCCAGGGGCGAGTTCCGGATCTGGCGCGGCGACCATATGGTGGCGACGCTGTCACCGCTCGAGGCTCTGGATCTGCCGGCTTATCCGAGCGTCATCCATTACACCTTCGCGCATCGCGTTCTCGATGATGCGGATTTGCCGGGCTTTGCCGCGCGTCTGTGCGAAACGCTCGCGGACCATGGCGGTGACCGGGTGAGTTTCGCGGGCGTGGTGGGAACGCGCGATGGTTGGCGCAGTGCGCAGCATGACGATTTGTGCGCGCGTGACGGTCATCGCATCACCGCAGCAGGATCGCAACGGGAGGCGAAGCATGACCGTTGATCTGAAGACGATTGCTGCGCGGTTCGATCAGTGGGGGCCCTCCCTTACCGGATCGACGCGCGCCGTCGCGCTGATGCGCATTGCGCTCGCAGTCATCGCGATCACGCGCTTTGGCGGAGAGATCGGTTTCCACCAGGCGCAGAACCCCGCGACATTGCTTCTCTCGGGGCTGTTCTTTCTGCTGGTGGCGATGATGTTCGTCGGTTATCTGAGCCGGATTGCCTGTATCGGGACCGGGCTGAGCGTCATGTGTCTCTATATCGCGGGTGCGCTCACACAGACGGCGGGCTGGTCCCACCATCACGTCTATCTGCTCGGCACCGCCTGCCTCCTTCTGGCGCTGACCGAATGCGGGCGCTCCTATTCCCTCGACCGCTGGCGGGCGCTCAATGCCGCGCGGCGGGCCCGACCGACGCAGCCGGAACCGCGCGAATACGGGTTCTTGCTGGGGCAGCGCCTGATAGCCCTGCAATTGTCGGCGATGTATTTCTGGACTGCCATCGACAAGACCGATCGCGCCTTTCTCTCCGGAGAGCGTTTAGAGCAGACATTCGTGTGGGTCTATTCCGGGCGTGCCCTCGATTTCGTCCTCGCCTATCCCGAAATGATCGCATTGTTGTCCGTAATCGTCGTGATCGTCGAATACGTCTTGGCCGTTGCGATCCTCGTGCCGCGCTGGCGGATCTGGGTGGTGCCCATGGGCCTTGCCCTGCATGCGGGTTTTTATCTCATGCTGCCGGTTCACACCTATTCCGCAACGGCCATGGTGCTCTATCTGGCCCTGCTCGACCCGGCACGCGTCCACAGCTTCATTGATCGGATACAAGGCCATGAGCGCGTTGCGCATCATCTATGACGGCGAATGCCCATTCTGCTCGCGCTATGCCGCTTATCAGCGCCTGCGCGCGGAATACACGGTGCATCTCGTCGATGCCCGGGCGGAGCCCGAACGCGCGGCAAGCTACGGGCTCGATCTCAACGAAGGCATGATCGTCGATCTCGACGGACGCGTCTATCACGGTGCCGATGCCGTGTGCCTGCTCTCGCAGCTCTCGCAGCGTCCGGGTCCATTGCGCAATGCAAAGGTTGCGCGAGCGCTCTATCCGTTCCTGCGTTTCGGGCGCAACATGACGTTACGCCTTCTGGGTCGCAAACCGATCTGACGGGTGCGACATCCGGGCAGGATACATGGGCAGCCTACATGGGCAGCCTACATGGGCAGACTACATGGGCAACCGCAACATCTTCGCCCGGATTCTGTGAGGATCCGATAGCCGATGCCTGCATGACCGCGATATGTGTCCGCCGTATTCTGCAGCGTGACGCTCATGCGACCATTACCTCCACTGCTGCATCGAACGCCGTCGCAAAAGCAGCCGTCGTGTAATGCGCCTGAAAGCGCGCATGGCCGCGTGTTGCGAGGTCTTCGCGCAGGGCCGGATCGGTGATCAGGGTCTCGATGGCCCGCGCGAGCGGTCCGGGCTCGGGAGAGGGCAGTGCATATGCGCAATCGCCGATCACCTCACCCAACCCGCCGGCGCGGGTAGCGATCAGGGCGAGGCGGGCGGCGAAGGCCTCGACGGCGACGCGGCCGAAACCCTCTGCATGCGAGGCGAGCACCGCGATGCGCGCGGACAGGCATTCTTCGCGCACGGTGTCGAAGGGGAGCTCTCCGGTGAGGGTGATGGCCGGGCACGCGGCAATCGTGCGCGCGAAGGCTTCGCGGAAGGGCCGGTCGCCGGCCAATGGCCCGATGAAGCGCGCCTGCCAGCCCGGATGCTGCGGCAGCACTTCGGCGAGCGCCTGCGCCACGGCAAGCGATCCCTTCTGCGGCTCGATGCGGCCCACCATCACGATCGTGTCGCCGCGTGATGAATCGATGCCGGTCCAGAATTGCGGATCGATGCCGTTGGGCACGACGAGGCGCGGGCGACCATTGGCGGGATAGAGCCCGCCGAAGACGTCATGCGCGGCTTCACTGACGAAGATCATCCCCGCGAGATCCCGGTAATCACGCGCGCGCCACCAGCGCCGGAACCCGCTCAGCCGCTTCGGCATCCCGTGCAGATACAGCACGACGCGCCGATCGGGCAGGAGACGCGCGAGCCGCGCGGCGCTCGGCGCGTGCTGGTGCACGATGACGAGATCGGGATCATGTGCCGCTGCAGCCCGCGCCGCGCCACGCATCCGCTGACCCACGCTGCGCCCGGAAAACGTCGTGACCGGCATGTCTTCGTAGAGCCCCGGGGCATCCTCGCAGATCACGCGCATATCGCCGCCATGGCGGCTGTGCAGCACAGCATCGCGCGCGCAAAGATCGATCGATGTGGCGCCGGCGGGCCCGAAATGCATGTTGCGCGGCAGGACGATGGCGATCCGCATCAGCGCGTTGCTCCCCGCGGTCGCCCGGTTCGTCGACTGCAAAGGATTTGCTGCGTATCGATTGCCATCGCTGTTGCAACCCTTTCCGACCTGATCATTGCGGCTGCGCCCTTGTTGCGCGCTGAAGCGTGTCTTGCAAGGTTTCGCGTTGAGGCACCCTTTTGCAAGGAAACTCGGCAGCAAACTTGATAGCGTTTCGAAACTGGATTGACGGATATGTGCCGAGGTTTTAGTTTCGTATCGAAATCAAAGAGGCGCGTGATGAATATCCATGTTCCCTTCCAGGCCGCTGATAGCCGCCCGCTCGGGCGCTACGACCAGATCGATCAGTCGACCGAGACGGCGCTGGCCCGGGCCTGGCGGGAGCGCGGTGACCGGGGTGCGCGCGACCGGCTGATCCTCGCCCACCGTCGCCTCGCCCAGGGCGCCGTCGCGCGCATGGCCGGGCGCAGCGGCGAGAATCACGATGACCTGATGCAGCAGGCCTATCTCGGCCTGATGAAGGCCGCCGACCGGTTCGATCCGGACAAGGGTGTGCGCTTTTCAACTTATGCCCGCTGGTGGATACGCGCGGAGATCCAGGAATACCGGGTGCGCAACTGGGCCATGGTCCAGATCGGTTCCTCGGCGGCGCAGAAGATGATCTATCTGCATCTGCGCCGGCTGGAGAGCCGCCATGGCATGGTCCATGGCGAGCAGCCGAATGATGCGCAGATCAATGCGGAATTGTCGCGCATCATGCAGCTTCCCGAGAAGCGGATCGCCACCCTGCGCGAGCGCATGAGTGTGCGCGACGTCTCCCTCGATCAGCGTCCGGAGGAGGATTCGGAGGATGGCGAGACGCTCGACATTGTCGATGAGAACGCTCCCGACCCGGAAGCGCAAGCCCTCGACAGCCTGAGCCGCGAGAAGCTGCGCACCCATCTCGCCGGTTATCTCGACCGACTGCCGCCACGCGAGCGTGCCATCGTGATCGATTATTACGTCTCCGACCCGCCGCGCACGCTGAGCGAACTCGCCGAGACCCATGCCGTGTCGCGCGAGCGCATCCGGCAGATCCGCGAACAGGGCATGCGCAAGCTGCGCCGCTGGTTTGCGGAGGATGGCTTTGCAATGAGCGAAGAAGCCGAGGCGGCCGCCGTCGGCTGAATGGCCCGGCTCAGCGCTGGCGCTGCCGCGCGGCGGTGAGCGTGTTCTGCAACAGGCAGGCGATGGTCATCGGCCCGACGCCGCCGGGGACCGGGGTAATCGCGCCCGCGACCATCCGCGCCTCGTCAAAGGCGACATCGCCGACGAGGCGGGTCTTGCCGTCTCCTGCGTCCGGGTTGGGCACCCGGTTGATCCCGACATCGATGACGATGGCGCCGGGCTTGATCCAGTCGCCGCGCACCATTTCCGGGCGCCCGACCGCCGCGACGAGAAGATCGGCGCGCCGGCAGATCGCGGGGAGATCACGGCTGCGCGAATGCGCCATCGTGACGGTGCAATTTTCCGCAAGCAGCAATTGCGCCACCGGCTTGCCGACGATGTTGGAGCGCCCCACGACCACCGCTTCCATCCCGGAGAGATCGGGGCTCGCGCTTTTGGCGAGAATGACACAGCCGAGCGGCGTACAGGGCACGAGGCCGGGCAGGCCGGTGGCGAGGCGCCCGGCATTGACCGGGTGAAACCCGTCCACATCCTTGTCCGGATCTATCGCCGCGATCACTTTCTGCGCGTCGATGTGATCGGGCAGGGGCAGTTGCACGAGGATGCCGTCGACGGCCTCGTCGGCGTTGAGCCGGGCGACGAGGGCGAGCAGATCAGCCTCGGGCGTGTCGACTGGCAGGCGATGCTCGAAGGAGGCCATGCCGATCTCGCGGGTCTGCTTTGCCTTGTTGCGCACATAGACCTGGCTCGCCGCATCCTCACCCAGCAGCACCACGGCGAGGCCGGGGGTGATCCCGGTGCCTGCGAGCGTCGTGACTTCGCCGGCGAGGCGGCTGCGCAGAGCGGCGGCGACGGCCTTGCCGTCGATGATGGTGGCGCTCATCACGATGATCCTCGATACGATGCATTGCGGGCAAAGGGCTCGCGCTGTGCGAGCAGGGTTGAAACGGATTGCGCGAGCGTTTGCGGATCGCTTTCCAGGTGCAGGCTCTTCAGCCGCGCGCCCGCCCCGGTCATGAGGCTGATCCGGGCGGGTGCGATGCCCAGAGCCCCGGCGATCAGCGCGATCACGGCCTTGTTGGCCTTGCCGTGTTGCGCTTTCGCGCGAACGGCGACGGCCAGCACATCGCGCCCGTCACCGACATCCTGAACGCCCCGGATCGCGGCCTGCCTGGCGCCGGGCGCGACGCGCAGATCGAGGCTGATCCCGTCTTCGCGCGCCCTCCAGGCAGGGCGCGCAGGTGAGGGCGCCCCGGTCATGATCAGAAGGCGATCGGGTAGAGGTAGCGGATGATCACCTGCTGCAGGAAGAAGATGCCAAGCAACAGGATGATCGGTGAAAGATCGATACCGCCGAGATCCGGCATGATCCGCCTGATGCGCGCGAGCGCCGGTTCGGTCACCCGGTGGAGGAAATCGAAGATCATGCGCACGAAATCGTTGCGTGTGTTGATCACGCCGAAAGCCACGAGCCAACTCATGATCACCATGGCGATGACGAGCCAGGTATAGATCCGCAGGGCCAGCATTATGACGTCGAGAACAGCAAGCATGGGGCGCGTCCAGTCTGGAGAAAGCGATTCGGTCAGGCAGGGCGCGCAGGCCCCCCACAGGGTTTAGCGCCCCGGGCCGCTGCCGACAACCATGGCGGCGACAGGTGAGCGCTCAAGGGCGACGCACGAAGCCGAGAATGTCGCGCACGTCGTCCATGGTCTTCGACGCGATCGCCTCGGCCCGGTCGGCGCCATCGGCGAGGATCGCATCGATATGGCCGGGATCGGCGGTCAGCCGGCGCATCTCGTCGGCGATCGGCGCGAGCTTCTCCACGGCGAGATCGACGAGCGCGCCCTTGAAGGTGGAGAATTGCGCACCGCCGAATTCATCGAGCACGCTCTGGCGCGGCATGTCGCGGAGCGCCGCGAAGATACCCACGAGATTATCTGCCTCCGCGCGGCCTTCGAGGCCTTCGAGCGCGCTCGGCAGCGGCTCGGGATCGGTCTTGGCCTTGCGCACCTTCTGGGCGATCGTGTCGGCATTGTCGGTGAGATTGATGCGCGAATAATCCGAAGGGTCCGATTTCGACATCTTCTTCGTGCCGTCGCGCAGGCTCATGATCCGCGTCGCCGGTCCCTGGATCAGCGGCTCCGGCTGCGGGAAATATTCCTCGCCATGGCCGAGATCGGCGATCATGTCCGCCCAGTCATTGTTGAACTTCTGGGCGATGTCGCGCGAGAGTTCGAGATGCTGCTTCTGGTCGTCGCCCACGGGGACATGGGTGGCGCGGTAGACGAGGATATCGGCAGCCATCAGGGTCGGATAGGCGAACAGCCCCACCGAGGCATTCTCGCGATCCTTGCCGGCCTTCTCCTTGAACTGGGTCATGCGGCTGAGCCAGCCCATCCGCGCCACGCAGTTGAACACCCAGGCAAGCTCGGCATGCTGGGGCACCTGCGACTGGTTGAAGACGATGTTCCTCTTCGGATCGATGCCGGCGGCGATGAAGGCGGCCGTGACCTCGCGGATCTGGTCCTTGAGCAGGCGCGGATCCTGCGGCACGGTGATGGCGTGCAGATCGACCACGCAATAGATGCAGGAATAATTCTCCTGCATGGTGACGAAGCGGCTGATCGCACCAAGATAATTCCCCAGATGCAGATTGCCCGTCGGCTGCACACCGGAAAACACCAATTCCTCAAAACCGGCCATCGACATACCCCTTTCGCGCCGACCCAAACGCGCGTAGTGCGGGATTATGGCAAGCCGCGACGGGATGCAAGGGCAGGGAGGCCACACCGGGCTTGCGTCAGGCCGCCCTGTGTGATCGGCGCATCGCGTGCCGGGGATCATGGCGCCCGAGCGTGCCCGCACAGATCGCGAGCAGGCCGTAGACGAGCATCGCCGCGAGGCAGAAGGCGATCAGGACGGGAAGGCTGGTCAGCGGCAGGAATGCCTGCGCGCCGACGACGAAGAGCGCGAAGGCGGTGTTGGCGGCGATCAGGCGCGCAAGCCGCCAGCGGATCAGCGCCGTATGGCGGGGCCGCCTGCCTCG
>NZ_DATGCW010000255.1:0-15671 GCF_035311605.1 Saliniramus sp. | reverse complement strand
CACGTTGAAGCCGTTCCAGTCTTCGGTCACGGCCCCGACCTTCTCCGCTGCCTTGGCCGCGAGCGCCATGATCGCTGCCCCGTCCTCGCGCATCAGCGCACCCTGGCCGAGGATGATCAGCGGACGCTCGGCTTCGCTCAGGACCTTCGCGAAGGGATGCTTGCCGGAGACGATCTCGGCCAGCGTGTCCGGACCGGCGCCGAGATAATCGTAATCATAGGTCAGATCCGCCTTCTCGCCGATCACGCCGATTGGCGGCGGGCCCATGCGGAAGCGCTTGCGGATGCGCACATTGACGAGCGAGGCCTCGATACGCGGATTGGAGCCCACGATCAGGATGGCATCCGCATCCTCGATCCCCTCGATGGTCGAATTGAACAGGTATGAGCCACGCCCCAGAGCCGGATCGAGAGCCGCGCCATCCTGACGGGCGTCGAGATTGGCCACGCCGAGTGACAGCATCAGCTCCTTGAGCGCATAGATCTCCTCCACCGCCGGCAGATCGCCGACAATGGCGCCGATGCGCTCCGGGCTCGCCGCGCCGACGGCTTTGGCGATGGCGCCGAACGCCTCCTGCCAGGAAGCGGGACGCAGCTTGCCGTTCTCGCGCACATATGGCTTGTCGAGGCGCTGGCGGCGCAGGCCGTCGGTGATGTGGCGGGTTTTATCCGTGATCCACTCCTCGTTGATCGCCTCGTGGACGCGCGGCAGGATACGCATCACCTCGCGACCCCGCGAATCGACCCGGATGGCGGAGCCCACCGCATCCATGACATCGACCGATTCGGTCTTGGTCATCTCCCAGGGCCGCGCCGTATAGGCGTACGGCTTGGAGGTGAGCGCGCCGACCGGGCAGAGATCGGCGACGCAGCTCTGCAGCTCGGAGCCCATCGCCTTTTCGAGATAGGTGGTGATCTCCATGTCCTCGCCGCGACCGATGGCGCCGAGATCCGGTACACCGGCAATCTCGGTCGCGAAACGCACGCAGCGGGTGCAATGGATGCAGCGATTCATCCAGGTCTTCACCAGCGGACCGATATACTTGTCCTCGACGGCGCGCTTGTTCTCGTGGAAACGGGTCGAATCCACGCCATAGGCCATGGCCTGGTCCTGCAGATCGCACTCGCCACCCTGATCGCAGATCGGGCAATCGAGCGGATGGTTGATCAGCAGGAACTCCATCACGCCCTCGCGGGCCTTCTTCACCGTCGGCGACTTGGTCGAGACCTCCGGCGGCTCGCCGTTCGGGCCCGGGCGGCAATCGCGCACGCCCCAGGCGCAGCTCGCGATCGGCTTGGGAGCCCCCTTGATCTCGACGAGGCACATGCGGCAATTGCCGGCGACCGAGAGCCGCTCGTGGAAGCAAAAGCGCGGGATCTCGGCGCCCGCCTCCTCGCACGCCTGGAGCAGCGTGTATTCGGCCGGGACGTCGATTTCTTTACCGTCGACGATGAGTTTGGTCATGATGCCGTCGTCCTGTTCGTTTCCGCGCGCGCCCGCAAATTGCTCTTCAAGCGGTTATTCAGCCGCCACGCGCACCGGATCGGAATGCGGGTTGGCCGCGTAATCGTCAATCCGCTTTTCGATTTCATGCCGGAAATGGCGAATCAAGCCCTGAATCGGCCATGCCGCAGCGTCACCCAACGCGCAGATCGTGTGGCCCTCGACCTGCTTGGTAACTTCGAGCAACATGTCGATCTCGCGCCTCTGCGCCCTGCCCTCCGACATCCGCGTGAGCACGCGCCACATCCAGCCGGTCCCCTCGCGACAGGGAGTGCACTGGCCGCAGCTCTCGTGCTTGTAGAAATAGGAGATCCGGGTGATGGCGCGCACGATGTCGGTGGACTTGTCCATCACGATCACCGCCGCCGTACCGAGACCCGATTGCAGCCCTCGCAATGTGTCGAAATCCATATGCGCGTCGGCGATCTGCTCTGCGGGAACCATCGGTACCGAAGAACCGCCGGGGATCACCGCGAGCAGATTATCCCAGCCGCCACGAATCCCGCCGCAATGGGTGTCGATCAGCTCGCGGAAGGTGATGCCCATCTCCTCTTCCACGTTGCACGGCTTGTTAACGTGGCCGGAGACGCAAAACAGCTTGGTGCCGACATTGTTGGGCCGGCCCAACCCCGAGAACCAGGAAGCGCCCCGGCGCAGGATGGTGCCGGCGACAGCGATCGATTCGACGTTGTTCACCGTGGTGGGGCAGCCATAGAGCCCGACATTGGCCGGGAATGGCGGCTTCAAGCGCGGCATGCCCTTCTTGCCCTCAAGGCTTTCGAGCAGAGCCGTTTCCTCGCCGCAGATATAGGCGCCGGCGCCGTGATGGACATAGAGATCGAAATCCCAACCATGCAGGTTATCCTTGCCGATGAGCTTCGCCTCGTACGCTTCGTCTACGGCGCGCTGCAGGGCAATGCGCTCGGCAATGTATTCGCCGCGCAGATAGATGTAGCAGGCATTGGCCCCCATGGCGAAGGAGGCAAGCAGGCAACCCTCGATCAGGAGATGCGGATCATGACGCATGATCTCTCGATCCTTGCAGGTGCCCGGCTCCGATTCATCGGCATTCACGACGAGATAATGCGGGCGCCCGTCATTCTGCTTGGGCATGAACGACCATTTCAGCCCCGTCGGGAAGCCCGCGCCGCCGCGCCCGCGCAGACCCGATTTCTTCATCTCGTCGACGATCCAGTCGCGCCCCTGGTCGATCAGGAACTTCGTCTCGTCCCAGGCACCGCGTTGGCGGGCAGCAGCGAGATCCGGCGAATGGAAGCCGTAGAGATTGGTGAAGATGCGGTCCTTGTCCTGCAGCATGTCGATTTCCTCTCAGGACTCTTTTTCGCCGGCGGCGAGCGTTTTCGCCTGGCCGACCCAGTCCTCACGGTCGATCCGGCCGGCGAATGACAGGAACTGCCCGACCCAGCGGATTTCCGAACGCCCCCATTGGGCGATCTGGTCGTAATGATAGATACCGAGATTATGCAACTTTTCCTCGTTGGCCGGGCCGATGCCGCTGATCTTCTTGAGATCGTCGGCCCTGTCCTTGCGCGGCTTCTTCAACGCCTTGGGGCGCGAACCGACCGCGTTGGCCTTTTCCTCAGGGGAAGCATCCTTGGACAGCTTCGCGAGCTTTTCCGCGATGTCCTTGTCCTCGGCTTCGAGATCGAGAGCCTCCTCGCCGACGGCCTTCTGCTGGGCGGGCGCATCGGCAACGGGGCGCTCTGTCGCGCGACCCGCGTCGGGATGCCCCTTCTTGGGCGCAACGGCGGCCTCTTCTTCAGTCTTCTTCACTGCCTTCTCAAGCTTTTCCTTCTCGGCCTTCCCGGCTTTTTCCTTCTCGGCCTTGGCTTTAGCTTCCGCCGCGCGCTGCGCCGCCTCTTCCTCGAAGCGCTTGCGCCAGGCGCCGACGACGGAGCCGTCATAGAGCGCGGGATCAGTCAGCGTCTTGACGTCGTCTTGCGGCTCGGAAGACTTGCGCCCGGCCTGAGAGCCGATATTCACCTTCTTGCCGGCGGCGAGATCGTCGAGCAGCTTGCCGAAATTCTCCGGGGTCAGGTCCTCGTAGTAATCTTCATTGATCTGCACCATCGGCGCGTTGCAGCAGGCGCCCAGGCACTCGACCGCCAGCCATGAGAACAGCCCGTCCTCGGAGACGGTCTGCTGCGGGCCGATGCGCTCTTCGAGCACCTTTCGGATGTCGTTCGACCCGCGCAGCATGCAGGGCGTGGTGCCGCACATCTGAACGTAGAACCTGCCCACCGGCTCGAGGTTGAACATCGTATAGAAGGTCGCGACCTCGTAGACGCGGATATACGGCATTTCCAGCCGCTCGCTCACTGCCTCGATCGCCTTTTGCGGCAGCCACCCGCCGCAATCAGTCTGGACGCGCCACAGAAGCGGGATCACCGCCGAGGCCTGCCGGCCTTGCGGGTATTTGGCGACGAGGTCCTTCGTCCACGCCTCGGTCTCGGCGGTGAAGGAAAACGCTTTCGGTTGAACCGCTTCCGGTGCGAGCCTGCGAACGGCCATGATCGTGATCGCCTTTTCTCAATTCGCGACACCGCCGAACGATGCCGCCCGTCAAATCCGTCTCACGCCGCACTGCGCGACGCGTCATCCATCGCCGAGGCTCAGCGATCGACCTCGCCGAACACGATGTCGATCGAGCCGAGGATCGCCGCCACATCCGCCAGCATGTGGCCCTTGCAGAGGAAATCCATCGCCTGGAGATGCGCGAAGCCGGGGGCGCGGATCTTGCAGCGATACGGCTTGTTGGAGCCGTCCGAGACGAGATACACGCCGAACTCGCCCTTCGGCGCTTCCACAGCCGCGTAGACTTCGCCCTCCGGCACGTGGAAGCCCTCCGTATAGAGCTTGAAGTGGTGAATCAGCGCTTCCATCGAGCGCTTCATCTCGCCCCGGGTCGGCGGCGCGAACTTGCCGTCCTTCGTGGTGATCGCCCCCTGCCCGTCCGGCGCACGCAACTTCGCAATGCACTGTTTCATGATGTGGATCGACTGGCGCATCTCTTCCATGCGCACCAGCTGCCGGTCGTAATTGTCGCCGTTCTTGCCCACGGGGATGTCGAAATCCATCTCCTCGTAGCATTCATAGGGCTGCGACTTGCGCAGATCCCACGCGACGCCCGAGCCGCGCACCATCACGCCGGAGAAGCCCCAGGCATAGGCGTCGTCGATATCGACCACGGCGATGTCGACATTGCGCTGCTTGAAGATGCGGTTCTTCATCACGAGGTCGTCGAGATCATCGACCACCTTCAGGAACGGATCGCACCACGCCTCGATATCGTCGATCAGCTCCGGCGGCAGATCCGCATGCACCCCGCCGGGGCGGAAGTAATTCGCGTGGAGCCGCGCTCCGGAGGCGCGCTCGTAGAACACCATCAGCTTCTCGCGCTCTTCGAAGCCCCAGAGCGGCGGCGTCAGCGCGCCCACATCCATGGCCTGGGTGGTGAGGTTGAGAAGATGCGACAGGATACGCCCGATCTCGCAATACAGAACCCGGATAAGCTGGGCCCGGCGCGGCACCGTGATCCCGGCCAGCTTCTCGATGGCGAGGCAGAAGGCGTGCTCCTGGTTCATCGGCGCGACATAGTCGAGCCGGTCGAAATAGGGAGTGGCCTGCAGATAGGTCTTGTGCTCGATCAGCTTCTCGGTACCACGATGCAACAGGCCGATATGCGGATCGACGCGCTCGACGATCTCGCCGTCGAGTTCCAGCACGAGGCGCAAAACGCCGTGCGCCGCCGGATGCTGCGGGCCGAAATTGATCGAGAAATTGCGAATGTCGTGCTCGCCCATGACGTCAGCGCCTTCCTCAGCCCTTGTCTGCCTGCTTGCCTGCCGGATCGGCCTTCTCGTCGCCCGGGAGCACGTAATCGGTGCCCTCCCAGGGCGAGAGGAAATCGAAATTGCGGAATTCCTGCGTGAGCTTCACCGGCTCGTAGACCACACGCCCCTCGATATCGTCGTAGCGGACCTCGACGAAACCGGTGAGCGGGAAATCCTTGCGCAGGGGGTGCCCCTCGAAGCCGTAATCGGTCAGGAGGCGGCGCAGATCCGGGTGATCGGTGAAGATCACGCCGTAGAGATCATAGGTCTCGCGCTCGAACCAGTTGGCAGCGGGGAACAGATCGATGATCGAGGGAACCGGCGTCTGCGCATCCACCATCACCTTGATCCGGATGCGCTGGTTATGGCGCAGGGAGAGGAAGTGGTAGACCACGTCGAAGCGCTTCTCGCGGGCCGGGTAATCCACCCCGCAGATATCGATGAAGCACTTGAACAGGCAGCCCTCATCGTCGCGCAGCCAGGCCACCGTATCGCGGATCGCCTCCGGCGCGACGGTGATGGTCAACTCGCCATGGGTGATCACGGCATCGGCGAGCTTCTCGCCGAGCCCCTTCTCCACAAGCCCCTTGCGGACATGCGTCTCGAGCTTTTCGAGGGCCGCAATCTCGTCCTGCGCAATCATCGTCATGATCCTCGACCTCAGCGCTCGATCGTACCGGTGCGGCGGATCTTCTTTTGCAGAAGCAGGACGCCGTAGAGCAGCGCCTCCGCCGTGGGCGGACAGCCGGGCACATAGACATCGACGGGCACGATGCGGTCGCAGCCGCGCACCACCGAATAGGAATAATGGTAATAACCGCCGCCATTGGCGCAGGATCCCATGGAGATGACGTAGCGCGGCTCCGGCATCTGGTCGTAGACCTTGCGGAAGGCAGGGGCCATCTTGTTGGTCAGCGTGCCGGCGACGATGATCACGTCCGATTGACGCGGGCTCGCGCGGGGCGCAAAGCCGAAGCGCTCGGCATCATAGCGCGGCATCGACATCTGCATCATCTCGACCGCACAGCAGGCGAGGCCGAAGGTCATCCACATCAGCGAGCCGCCACGAGCCCAGTTGATCAGATCATCGGTAGAGGTGACGAGGAAGCCCTTGTCGGCCAGCTCCGCATTCACCTCCGAGAAGAACGGGTCCTTCGCCTGGGCAGGGTTGTCCTGCGCACGCTGCAAGAGTGCCGCACCCTCGGCATTGGGCGAAAGCACGCGGTTGTCGCGATCGATCAATCCCATTCCAGGGCTCCCTTGTTCCATTCGTAGACGAATCCGACGGTCAGTACGCCGAGAAAGATCATCATCGACCAGAAGCCGAACCAACCCAGTTCACCGAAGACCACGGCCCAGGGGAACAGAAACGCCACTTCCAGATCGAAGATGATGAAGAGGATGGCCACGAGATAGAAGCGCACATCGAAGCGCATGCGCGAATCGTCGAAGGCGTTGAAGCCGCATTCGTAGGTCGAGACCTTCTCGCTGTCGGGATTGCTGTGCGCGACGATGAAGGGCGCCACGAGAAGCGCGCCACCGATCACCATGGCCAGGGCGATGAAGATCACCAGCGGCAGATAATCCATCAAAAGATTGTCCATACGTCGACCTTCCCGATCACAATCCCGGCGCATCCGCGACGACCGCGCGCCAGCCGGTCACGCCTTCTTCGCATCCGCAAACCTCGCGGGCGAGGCTTATCCCAGCCACCACGCAAACACAAGAACCGACGCGGGAGGATTCCAGACTGGACCCCTGCCGGCGCTTCTGCCCGCAGCCATGCGCATCGGATGCCGTGGCCTGTTACTATAGAGAAGATAGCGATTCGTTTCGCGTTGGGGAGGGTTTGTGATGTTGCGTCGCACCGTTTTTTCGGCTTTTTGCGCCGTTTGCGCGATTCCAACCCTTTCCGGACCGCCGCACGACGCCGCACAGGCCCAGAATCGGGCAATCGACATGATGCGCGTCGATTGCGCCCAGTTCGACAGGCTGCGATCGGCGCGCAAGCGCAGCATCGGCGTCTGGCTGCACGGTTACTATATCGGTACCGGTCAGCGCCCGCTGCTCGATATCGACGGGATCGAGGGCGCGGTCGAAGCGCTGATCAGCTATTGCGCCAAAAATCCCGACGCGCCCCTCGTCAGCGCCGAGACCGCGACGATCCTGCGCGGCGAGGAGCCGCCCGTCGCCGCAACCGGGAGCGGCAGCAGCAATGGCATGAGCGGCAACCGGCCACGCCAGGGCCTGCGCATCACCGTGCCATCCGACGCGCCGCGCGACCCGCCACGCGAGGATCGCAGCGCACCCTCACCCTCCCCCGACAGGCCGATGCGCCCGCGCCCTGTCGATTGAGCCGGGATGTCGGGGTGCTTTTCTCCTGCGGCGCGTGCGGCTATCGTTACTCATGAGGGAGCGATCAGGTGTCGCTCAGCACAGTCGATCGCGACGCGCACAATGGCGGAAAGTGAGGTGGCATGCGCCGAGACAGCGAGCAAGCGCCCGACTCGGTGCGCACCCTGATCATCCTGTGTCTCGCCGTCTTTCTGGCGATCATGGTCGGCTGGCTGTTCGTCGTCGGGAAAGACATCCTGCTCCCGATCGTCATCGCGGTGCTTTCCGCCTATGTGATGTCGAACGCCTCGCGTGCGCTGGGGCGCTGGCCGGTGACGCGGCTGCTGCCCTCGCTGGTGCGGCGTCTGCTGCTGTTGATCGGATTCATCGGGGTGATCTTCGCCTTCAACGGCGTCGTGATCGTCACTGTGCGCGACCTCATGGCATCGGCGCCGGGCTACCAGGCCAATCTGGAGCGGATGGTGACGCAGGTGATGGCCATGTTCGGTACCGCCGGCAATCCCGACTGGCAGGCGGTGCGCGCCGTCACCATCGATCGCATCGACATGACCGGGCTGATCGGCGGGCTGGCCGGCTCCGTGGGAGCCCTCGTTGGTGTGCTGTTCATGGCCGTGGTCTACGCGCTCTTCCTCACGGGTGAGGCCGGGAGCTTCGCTCGCAAGATCTCGGTCGCGCTCCCGGGACAGGGTCAGGCCGACAAGACCATGGCGGTGATCTCCGACATCAACGAACGCATCGCCGATTATCTGGCGGTGAAGACGCTGATCAACATCATCCTTGCCTGCCTGTCCTTCGTGATCCTGTGGCTTTTCGGGGTCGATTATGCGCTATTCTGGGCGCTCGTCATCGGAATTCTGAACTACATCCCCTATTTCGGTTCGCTTCTGGGCGTCGCCTTCCCCGTGCTCATGAGCATCGCCCAGTTTGGCTCGATCACGCTGACGCTGCTGATCGCGGGGATGCTCACGGCGACGCAGATGTGGGTGGGGAATTTCCTTGAGCCGCGCATGATTGGCCGCAGGGTCAATCTCTCACCCTTCGTCGTCCTGGTCGCCCTGTCGTTCTGGTATGCGTTCTGGGGGATCCCCGGCGCGATCCTCGCCGTGCCAATGACATCAATGCTGGCGATCATCTTCGCCGCCTTCGACCAGACCCGTCCGCTTGCGGTGCTGCTGGCCAATGACGTCAGCGTCTTCGAGCGGCGCAGCACACCCGCTGCCCTGCCCCACCCGGATGCGCATCACCCGGAGGTCAGTTCCTGAATCCGGGCGTTGAGCTTCGTCACCATGCCCTCCAGTTCCCTGATTCGGGCGCGCAATTGCTCCTCGGTCTCATCGCTCATCTCTGAAGGCGTCTCCGCTCCCGAAGGCGCCGCATCGAGATAGGCGACGCCGCAGAAATCGCCCTGGCGCCAGGCCAGCCGAACCTTGCGCGTGACGTTCCTCTGGGGGATGTGCAGGTCGAAATGCTCGGGCAGCGTCACGGACCCGGAAACCTCCAGCTTGGCACCGCCTTCGGAGGTGTTTCGGATCGTGCAATCGACCTTCATCATCCCCTTGTTGTAGAGGATTCGCGCGGCCATGAAGGACCGCATCCGCTCCGAGCGACGATGATTGGTGCCTGGGGGTGTCATCAACATGCTTGTACAGCCTCGGGTCTCTGTGACGCTCAGAGACTACAGGAATGTTGCTTCCCAATCGTTAATATGAAACATGCGATATAAATTCCCTCCACTGATAAAATCAGGGATCGCCATTAATCTGCTTTTACATTCAATGACTGTTTATGAAAATTGAAGATATTTTCGAGCGGACTTCGCATCGCCCGGTCATACGAACCTGCGGAAACGTATCGCTTTGCGCAGCCGCTCTTGCCGACGCGCACGAAATTCCCGCACATGCCGTTGCGACACGCAAGAGAATATTGTTGTTCATGGTATTTTTGGAGCATCAGATAATAATGGCGCGGGCGACGGGACTCGAACCCGCGACCTCCGGCGTGACAGGCCGGCACTCTAACCGACTGAGCTACGCCCGCTTCCATTCCCGCCGCGTTCGTCTGCGGCGATGGCGCGGGTTTACGGCGCGCCTTCGTCGCTGTCAAGCGCCGCGTGGGCCCTGTACGCTATTTTCTACGGCGATGGCGAAGCGGCGCGGTACAAACGCTTGAGCCGCCATTATCGGGGGGGGTGTTGCCGCATTTTCCCAAGCCATGACGCAAACCGGCGTCGGGCGAATTTTCGCCCGATGCCGCATTCATTCCCGGCAGCGAGACACTGCAGCCGCACTCTGATTCCGCTCAAATTCCCTCGGCACCCCGGCTCATGGCTGCGATCCCGGTACGCGCCACTTCCTTGAGGCCCACAGCCGTCATCAGATTGATGAATCGCTCGACCTCCTCGCTCGCCCCGGTGAGCTCGAAGACGAAGGAGTGCAGCGTCGCATCAAGCGTGCGCGCTCCGAAGGCAGAAGCAAGCCGCAGCGCTTCGACCCGATGCTCCCCCTTGCCGACCACCTTGACGAGGCACAATTCCCGCTCAAGCGCCGCCCCGTCGATGGTGAGGTCGTCGACGCGATGCACCGGCACGATGCGCTCGAGCTGGTACTTGATCTGCTCAATCACATTGGCCGTGCCCGTGGTGACGATGGTGATGCGCGAGATGTGCTTTTCGTGCTCGGTCTCGGAGACGGTGAGGCTCTCGATATTGTAGCCGCGTCCGGAAAACAGGCCGGCGATACGGGCCAGGACACCCGGCTCGTTATCGACGATCACCGCAAGCGTGTGGCGGTTCACTGTCTGCGTGACCGTCTGTTCCGGGTAGTGGGTCTGACTGTTCATCGTTGCATCGCCCTGCTGTTTCCTGATTCGCACATGGTTGAACCCGCCGTGCCCGGTCGTCGCGCCGGGTCACAGCCCTTCGCGGTAATTCTCGATCGCCGGCTCGTCGACTTCGTCATGCGGGACGAGCCAGCTTTCGCGCAAGCCCTGTTCGCGCCATTCCCTGAAGGCGGGCAGCGCGAGCACGGCATCCATATAGGCGCGGATATCGCCCTCGACGGGCCATTGATAAGTGTCGAGCCGGGTCACGACCGGAGCATACATCGCATCCGCGGCCCCGAAATCGGCGCCGAACAGATAGGGCCCGCCGGCGCCGAACCGGTCGCGGGCATCGCGCCACAACTCCGTGATGCGCGCCACATCCGCCGCCACGTCCTCACCGCGGTCGCGATGGGCGTAGCGCCGCCCGAGATTCATCGGCAAAGCTGCACGAAGCGCCCGAAAACCGGCATGCATCTCGTCGGCAATCGAGCGCGCCAGGGCACGGGCTGCGGGATCGCGCGGCCAGATCGGCAGATCGGGATGACGCTCCGCCAGCGATTCCAGGATCGCCATCGATTCCCAGACCACGGCATCGCCGTCGATCAGCACCGGCACCTTCCCGGCGGGGGAATATGCGAGAATGCGGGCGCGCGTATCGGGCTGATCGAGGGGGATCATCACCTCCTCGAAGGGCAGCCCGTAATGGCGCATCAGAATCCAGGGCCGCAGCGACCAGGATGAGTAGATCTTGTTGGCAACGACGAGTGTCGGCATTTGAGTTCCGCTGGCTTGCAAACAATCAGGGGCTATATTCTCACTACAAATACAAGCAAGACGCATGACAGGCCCGGTCGCGGCAAGGCGTGCCGGCGACCCGTGCGGCCGCCGGCGACGTGAAGATCACACCAGCATCTTGCCCTTGTCGTCGATGGCGCTGCCGATATCCTGCGGATCCTCCGAGAGGTAGTCGTTCAACAGCATCTCGTTATGGGCCTTGCCCGACGGGATCATCGGGAAACAGTTCTCGGCCTTGTCGACGATGCAGTCGAAGATCACCGGGCGGTCGATGGCGAGCATCTCCTCGATCGCACCGTCCAGATCGTCAGGTTTGTCGCAGCGCATGCCGACGGCGCCATAGGCTTCGGCCAGCTTGACGAAATCGGGCAGCGATTCGGAATAGCTCTGCGAATAGCGCCCGCCATGCAGGAGCTCCTGCCACTGGCGCACCATGCCCATATATTCGTTGTTGAGGATGAATATCTTCACCGGCAGCCGGTACTGCACCGCCGTCGACATCTCCTGGATGTTCATCAGAATCGAGGCCTCGCCGGCAATGTCGATGACAAGCCCGTCGCGATGCGCCATCTGCACGCCGATCGCCGCCGGCAACCCGTAGCCCATCGTGCCGAGGCCGCCGGAGGTCATCCAGCGATTGGGCTCTTCGAAGCCGAAATACTGCGCCGCCCACATCTGGTGCTGGCCCACCTCCGTGGTGACATAGGTGTCGCGTCCCCGACCAGCGGGGCCGAGCGTCGCCTCGTACAGGCGCTCGACGGCGAATTGCGGCTTGATCGTCTCGGTCGAAGGGCGATAGCCGAGGCACTTGCGCGAGCGCCAGGTCTCGATCTGCTCCCACCATTGCGCCAGGGCCGGCTTGTCGATCTGCGGCGACATCGTACGGAACAGGCGCACCATGTCCTCGAGCACGTAGCCGCAATCGCCGACGATGCCGAGATCGACCTTGACGTTCTTGTTGATCGAGGAGGGATCGACATCGATATGGATCTTGCGCGAATTGGGCGAAAAGGCATCGAGCCGCCCGGTGATGCGGTCGTCGAAACGCGCACCGATGCAGATCATCAGATCGCAGCCATGCATGGCCAGATTGGCCTCATAGGTGCCGTGCATGCCCAGCATGCCGAGGAACTGCCTGTCGGAAGCCGGATAGGCGCCGAGCCCCATCAACGTGGAGGTTATCGGGAAACCCGTCAGCCGCACCAGTTCGCGCAAGAGCTCGGAGGCATGCGGGCCGGCATTGATCACGCCGCCGCCAGTATAGAAGACCGGTCGCTTTGCGGCGCCGATCAGCTCGATTGCAGCGCGAATCTTCTCGATATCGCCCTTCACGGCTGGCCGATAGGTCTTGTGCTCGCTGCTGGTCGGGCGGGCATAGGTACCGGTCTTGAACTGGATGTCCTTGGGAAGATCGACCACGACCGGGCCTGGCCGGCCATTGGCGGCGACATAAAAGGCTTCGTGCAGGATGCGCGGCAGATCCGCGATGTCCTTCACGAGGTAGTTGTGCTTGGTGCAATGGCGGGTGATCCCGACCGTATCGCATTCCTGGAAGGCGTCGGAACCGATCAGATGGGTCGGGACCTGGCCTGTAATGCACACGAGGGGGATCGAATCCATCATCGCATCGGTGAGACCGGTCACCGCATTGGTCGCCCCGGGGCCCGAGGTGACAAGAACGCAGCCGACCTTGCCGGTCGAGCGGGCATAACCTTCTGCCGCATGAACCGCACCCTGCTCGTGGCGCACCAGCACGTGCTCGACTGAATCCTGATGAAACAGCGCATCGTAAATCGGCAATACGGCGCCCCCGGGATATCCGAAGATATGCTCGACACCCTGATCCTGGAGGGCGCGGACCACCATTTCGGCTCCGGTCATCATCTCGCTCATGATCGACTTTCCTTCAATCGTTCTACCGGGGAATTCTACCGGTTTGTCTTTCGTGTTGGTGGGCGGCGTTCGTGTGGGTGGTTCAGGCAATAAAAAAGGCCCCGTCGGGGGGCCTCATGCACCATCGCCGGATCGTACGGGTCATACCCGCTCCGTCGATGGCGCCCCAATTACGAGAATAAGCGTGCTCATGGCTCGCGCTTTCCTTTCATAAAGTTGCGCGCAGACTAGCCGAGACTTTCGCTTCGGTCAAGCGTCATACGCGATCGCACGCGAGAAACGCGGAACCTCGCGAGTGCATACCCCTCGCTGCCGGCCTTGCCGACCGGACCATTGCAGCATGCAGGCTCGTGCGGCAGTGCGAGGCACGTCGATGATCCCGCAATTGGCGCAAGAACGGCGCCGACATGATGTCCCACCTGCCCGTGCGCAGCGTGACGGTGACGGATTTCGCATTTGCCGGCGGGCGATTGCGCGCTACACAGCAGATATGAGCGACTTCTCCCTCGATACCCGCCTTGAAGCCGATACGATCGCACTCGGTGATCTCGAACTGTGCAGCGTGCGCCTGATGAACGATGCGCGCTTTCCATGGCTGATCCTGATCCCGCAGCGGCCAGATATCATCGAACTGGACGATCTCGCGCCAGAGGACGCGCAGCAGCTCACGGAGGAGGCACGTATTGCCGTATCGGTGATGCGCAAGGTCGCCAATCCGGACAAGGTGAACGTCGCGAATCTCGGCAATGTCGTGGCGCAGTTCCACCTGCACGTGATCGGACGCTTTCTCTCCGACCCCGCCTGGCCCGGTCCCGTCTGGGGCCACGGCGAACGCCGCGCCTATCCCGCACACGGGGTTCAGCCCCTGATCGACCGTTTCACACAGGCCTTCGCGGAAGCCTGACAATCCCGAGAAGAGGGGCGCCGAAAGGCATGACCGATTTCACGAAGGACCACCCGCCCATGGGCTTTGCCACCAATGGGCTGATGCGCCACACGAGCGAGCGCGGCGACGATGCACTCGCACGCCATCGCCACGATCCGCAGGCACGGATCGTTCTGTTCGCCGGCGATGTCCCGATTCTGCGCCGCACCGAATCAGGGCTCAGCGCTCTTCATACTGCCGCAATCCGCGGCGCTCTGCCGGTCGCGGAGGAGGTCTATCTCGGCACCCTCGACGGCAGCCATGTGCTTGCACTGCTCACCGCTGCGGATCAGCTGGAGGCCTTCGAGCGAGACAGCGCCTGCTTCGTGCTCGATCTGCGTTCCGTCGCCACGCAGGGGCTCGTGCCCGAGCGCGAGGCCGGGATGCTGGCCGAGGCGAAATCCCTGCTCTCGTGGCATGCGCGACACCGCTTCTGCGCGAATTGCGGGGCGCCGACACGCGCGAGCGCTTCCGGCTTTCGCCGCGATTGCGATGCCTGCGGCACCCAGCATTTTCCCCGCACCGACCCGGTCGCGATCATGCTGATCACCTATCGCGACCGGATCCTGCTCGGGCGCCAGGCGCGCTTTCCAGCGGGCAATTATTCCTGCCTCGCAGGCTTCGTCGAACCGGGCGAGACGGTCGAGGATGCAGTGCGGCGCGAGACCTTCGAGGAAGCGGGCGTGCGTGTCGGCGAGGTGCGCTACATGCTCTCCCAGCCCTGGCCCTTCCCCTCCTCCCTGATGATCGGGTGCCACGGCATCGCCACCGATGACAACCTCGACATCGATTACGAGGAGATGGAGGACGTGCGCTGGTTCTCGCGCGACGACGTCGCACTGATGCTGGAGGACCGCCATCCCGACAATCTGCGCACGCCGCCGCCGGTCGCGATCGCGCATCACCTGGTGCGGCGCTACCTCACCGGCTGAGCCGGGCGCGAGCTCACTCCTCGTCCATCGTGTCACGCAGCTTGCGGCGAAACGGATGGGCGGGGTAGACGCCGAGCACGTTCAGTTCGCGCGAGAAGAAGGCGAGCTCCTCCAGCGCGCGGCGCAGATGCGGCTCGTCCTTGTGGCCGTCCACCTCTGCATAGAACTGCGTTGCGGTGAAATGACCCTCGATCATGTAGCTCTCGAGCTTGGTCATGTTGACGCCGTTGGTCGCGAAACCGCCCATCGCCTTGTAGAGAGCCGCGGGGATGTTGCGGACCTGAAACACGAAGGTCGTCATCATCCCGTCATCGCCGCGTCGCGCATAGTCGGGGTCGCGTGACATCACAAGAAAACGGGTGGTGTTGTTGCCCTCGTCCTCGATCTCGCGGGCAAGGACGTCCAGGCCGTAGATCTCGCCGGCGAGTTCACTGGCCAGCGCGGCCAGGGCCGGATCGCCGGTTTCGGCGACCTGACGGGCCGAGCCTGCCGTATCGGCGCCGGTGACGCGGTGGATGCCATGCATGTGCAGAAATTCGCGGCACTGGCCCAGAAGCATCGTGTGGCTCATGGCGCGGTCAATCTGGGCCAGCG
>NZ_DATGCW010000254.1:0-12591 GCF_035311605.1 Saliniramus sp. | reverse complement strand
CCCGCGTTCTCGGCCTGCGCGATCTCGGCCCGGCGCTCTCGCCCTTCAACGCTTTCATGATCCTGACCGGGATCGAGACGCTGCCGCTGCGCATGCAGCGCCATTCCGACAACGCGCTGGCCGTGGCGAAGCATCTCGCCGCGCATCCGGCGGTGGAATGGGTCAGCTATCCGGGGCTGGAAGGCGATCGATACAACGCACTCGCCAAACGCTATTGCCCCAAGGGCGCAGGCGCCGTCTTCACCTTCGGCCTCAGGGGCGGCTATGATGCTGGGGTCTCGCTGGTCTCGAAGCTCCAGCTCTTCTCGCATCTGGCCAATATCGGCGATACCCGCTCGCTGGTGATCCACCCGGCCTCCACCACCCACCGCCAGCTCACCGACGAACAGCGCGTCGCTGCCGGCGCCGGCCCGGAAGTGGTGCGCCTCTCCATCGGTATCGAGGACGTCGCCGACCTGATCGCCGATCTCGATCAGGCGCTTGCGGGGTAAGGCGAGCGGAAGACAACGCCCGGCACCCTGACGAGGGGTGCCGGGCGGGTTTGGGAGGTGTGTCAGGGACCCCGGTTCTTGAGGGATACCCAAGCAGCAAATGCGCGCCGATCCTTGATCGGTTCGGCGAAGAAAGCGGCAATTGTTGCCTCAGCGGTGTCAATCGCAGTGGTCACGTCGGACCGTGTGAACCTTGCATGCGGATCGTAATCGGCCCTGTGCCGTTCGATCTGCATATCGACGAAGTGATTCGCGAAATCCTCGATATCACGTGGAAAACGGCCCATCACTTGCCGGTTCATGCATTGGTTTTCTGCGAAGCCGTGATTGATCGCATGATAGGCTTTTCACCATGCCGGCTTGCTTCGGTCGGCGCTGGCGGTGCCGATAAGGCAATCCGCACAATTCCTGCACATGGTATGGAACATGGCGTGAAGGCAGTACTGAGAGCGCGCTTGAGATCCGATTGTCGCGGCTTTCGGGTCACCTGCTGATTGGCCGTCACTCTCGCTGTTGCGATCAGGTCACGCGGCTGCACCCTGATGCTCCGCAAGCGACTTGAAGGAAAATACTGGAAAACGGGGCTCGCCGATATCTTCGAGCGGTTCCCTCAGGAGGCGGCCCAGCGTCTTCACTCTTTGCGGATCAAGGCGTCCGTGGGCGTTGTCGAAAACGATCTCGATCCGCAGAAACGCTATGCCGTCATGATCGGTTTCATCGGTGACGCGCAGGTCGGCGACGACCGTGTCCCCCGGCTCATGCCGGATGACTTTGTCGATCGTCGCTCTGACCGGTTCGGCAATTGATTTCATGCAAATACTTTCTGATCATGCGTGCCCGAAAAACCGGGCTGTCATCATCACGGGGTACCAACACGCACCAGGCATGCAAGCCCTCTCACAACACCTCCAGCAACGCCGCCGCCGCCGCCTCACCGCTGTCGAAGGCGGCTTCGACGCGCGGGCCGAGGCACCAGTCGCCGCAGGCGGCGAGGCGGCGGGCGGGGTCGATGAGGCAGGGCTCGCCGAGGGGATCGCTGACCTGGGCGTAGCGCCAGCGATGCGCGTCACCGTGGACCGGCTCGTCCATGATGCCGGTGATGCCGACATGGCGGGCATAAAGCTGGCCGATCACATCCTGCATATCGGCGTCGAGATGCGCGCGCGACCAGTCGGGCGTGGCGTGGATCACGACGCAATGCATGTCGGATTCGCCGCGCGGCAGGGGGCGGTCGGGCTTGCTGCTGTTATCGGCGATCCAGGCGATGGTCTCGTCCTCGATCGCCATGAAGGCGGGCAGGTCGAGGGGCTCGGGGTAGCCGAGCATCATGGTCAGGCATGGGGCGTAGCGCGCAGGCACGAGCGCAGGCGGGTTCCAGTCGGCCGTCGCCGCGAGCGTCTGCGCCTGGCCAGCCGGAATGGCGATCACGACTGCGTCGAACAACAAATCCGGCGTGCCCTCCGCCACGACCCGCCAACGGGCGCCGTCCTCGTGCAGGGCGGTGACCGGATTGCCGGTATGGATGGGCAGATCGCCGATCAGCGCCTTGACCGGCGCGTTCATCGCGGGCGTGCCGACAAAGCGCGGATGCGTGTCCACGTCGGCATGATCGGCATCCCAGACAGCGACGAGTCCGGCTTCCTGCCAGCTCTGGACGGAAGTGGCGAAGCGCGGGTTGCGGGCGCGGAAGAACTGGGCACCGTGATCGAAAACACCCCCGTCGAGGCGCCGCGTCGCCATCCGCCCGCCGGGGCCCCGGCTTTTCTCGAACAGGGTCACGGCGAGTCCGGCATCGGCGAGGCGCCGTGCGGCGGCGGCGCCGGCCATCCCGGCCCCGATGATCGCGACATGCGCACGGCTTTGCATATTCCGTCTCCCGAATGATCGGCTGCGGGCCGGGGCTTGGCGCCCCTGCGACCGTTTGTGCCTCCTTGCGCGCAATCTGCGCGCAAGGTTCATACGTATGATGGTTAGCAAGGGGAGATGAACGATGCAAAGACGTCATGCTCAGGAATACAGGTCTCTGGCCCGCTACATGGTAAAGCAGGCCCGCATGCTCAAGCAGATGGGGCTTGCCGCGAAAGCTGGCGCGCTGGTCGAGCGGGCGCTCGCCTATCACCGTCTCGGCTGGTCGTTACAGGGGCGTGAGCCGGTCCTGCAGCCGGTACCGGCACGGGTGCGCAGCCGGCGCTGAGCGCTCCCGGCTTACCGATCGTCAAGGCGTGGGCGTACTTCGCCCCGCGCTGTGTCGCTCGAATCGGTGACGAGCGGGCAGACAAGCAAACGCGCCGGATCGACTGGGCCTGGCAACGTAAAGCGTCCTGGCGGGACGGGCGCGAAGCCGAACCGCCGGTAATAGGCGGCATCGCCGACGAGCAGGACAAGTTGTTCCCCGCGCGAGCGCGCTTCCTCCAGCGCATGACGCATCAGGGCACCGCCGATGCCACGTTCCTTGAATGCGGGCTCGACGGTCAGCGGACCCAGCACCAGCGCCGGCACGTTTCCCGCCCAGACGGGGCTGAGACGCACCGAACCGACCAGCAGCGTACCCACATGCGCGGCGAATGAGAGCGAGAGATCGTGATCGACGCCTTCGCGCAGGCGGAAGGCGGTGCGCGCGAAGCGGCCTGGCCCGAAAGCCCGTGCGTGGAGCCGGTCGATCGTGGCGTGGTCGCCCGGATGCTCGGGGCGAATGGTCAGCGTCAGCTCGGTCATGGTTCCGTCAGTCGCGATTGCCCGTCGACGCTTCGCCTCCGGGAACAGAAACCAACGCGACAAAGAGGCGCATAGCAGCCGTTTTCGCATGGCGCAACGTCCGCAGGGTCACGCCTTCTCCACTACCATTGTGCCGCCGCTGCGCGTCCCTCTCGCCATTCGGCGATGCGCCGCAGCGTTGCGGGCGATGTGCCCTCTGGCAATGCGTCGGGTGCGAAGAAGCCGCGCTCGGCTATTTCGAGGCGCGGGCGCGGCGTATCGAGATGGATAATCGCAGCCGCGTGATAGAGTGCGACATGGTCGCGCTGCGATGCGGCGCGGTTGTGTAAGAAGCCGAGCAGCCTCGGCGTATCGGCAAGTCCGATGGCAGCTTCCTCGCGCAACTCGCGTTCGAGCGCTTCGAGTGCAGTCTCTCCGGGCTCGACGCCGCCGCCGGGCAACAGCCAGCCAAGCGTGTAGGTATGGCGTACGAGGCAAATGCGTCCCTGTTCATCCGTGGCAATGGCGCGCACGCCGAGCGTCATGCCGCGCGTCAGGCGCCAGAACAGATGTAGCGGGGCGCGCAGGAACGGGATCAAGGCCGAACGGCTCCATACCGGGATAGGGACGTGGCAAAGAGGCTGAAAGACATCGTCACGAAAAATGCACGCTTGCGCACGAAAAGCAAAGCCGCATTCGCGCTTGACCTCGCAGGCTGGGCGCGCGAACTCTGCAAGCCTCACCGCGTTATTGGGACACAATGTTTCGCATCGCACATCTGACCGATCCGCATGTCGGCCCTCTGCCCCGCCCGCGCCTGCGCGAGCTGATGGGCAAACGTCTGACCGGCTTCATCAACTGGCATCGTGGGCGCGACCGCGCGCATGACATGGAACTCCTCGCCGCGCTTGTGCAGGATATGCGCAACCAGCGCCCTGACCATATCGCCTGTACGGGCGATATCGCCAATATTGGGCTGCCTCAGGAATGGGATGCCGCGCGCGAATTCCTTGCAAGTCTCGGTGAACCCGAAACCGTGAGCTTCGTGCCTGGCAATCACGACGCCTATATCGAGGGCGCGCTGGCGGGCATGCTCAGCGTCTGTGGTCCATGGACGCGTGATGATTCGGGCGAGGAGGGTGTATTTCCCTACGTGCGCCGGCGCGATCATGTCGCGCTGGTCGGCCTGTCCTCGGCAATCCCGACGGCGCCCTTCGTCGCCAGCGGGCGCATGGGGCAGACCCAGCTAAATGCTGCCGAGACGCTGCTCGACGGGTTGGCCGAGGAGGGGCTTTGCAGGGTCGTAATGATCCACCACCCCCCGCATGTGGCGGGTGCCTCGGCTGGTCGGAATCTGACCGATTCGCGCAAATTCGAGGAGATGATCGCCCGCACCGGAGCTGATCTTGTGCTGCACGGCCACAACCACATCGGGACTGTCGCCACGATTCCCGGGCCGGACGGGCGTGTGCCTGTGATCGGAGCGCCCTCGGCCTCGTCGCGGGGCGGGACCATCGCGCATCGCGCGGCCTATTATCTCTTCGACATCGCGCTCGCTGATTACGGTTTCACTGTCAAGGCGCAGATGCGCGGGCTGAAGCCGGATGGCAGTATCGGTTTTCTCGAAAACGTCTCGCTGGCGCGCAAGAGCGGTGGTTTGCGGGAATCGCTCAAGCGCGGGAAACACGCGCGCCAGTGACTGTCTGAATGGGAGGGGCCAAGGGGCCAAGGGGCCATGGGGAAGAATCTGCCGAATGCCGCGCTGCGTGTCGCAGCCGCGGCTGCTGAAAGAGGCATGGCGATCGAGATCGTTATGATGCCGGATTCGACGCGCACCGCCGAGGAGGCTGCCGCGGCCTGCGGGTGTGGCGTCGGTCAGATCGTGAAATCACTGGTCTTCACCGGTGCGCAGAGTGGGCACGACATGCTGTTGCTCGTCAGTGGTGACAACCGGGTCGACGAGGCGGGCGTCGCGGCGTATCTGGGTGAGGGGCTGGAGCGGCCGCGTGGGGCGCATGTGCGCAATGTGACCGGCTTCGCCATCGGCGGCATCCCGCCCTTCGGTCATGCCGCGCCGCTGGCGACGTATATGGACGCAGATCTGCTCGCGCACGACGTGGTCTGGGCGGCGGCGGGCACGCCCAACGCGGTATTTTCGGTGGATCCGAGAGCGCTTCAGGCAGCCACGCACGCTCAGGTGATCAGCTTGAAAGGCTGATGCCGCTTACGAACCGGCCCAGCCGACGATTTCGATCAAGGCCTGGGACAAGGCCTCGTCGAGGGCGCGCACGGCGCCCGGGCCGGTGACGGCGCCGACAGGCGCGCTCGCGCGGAACACGCGCGCGCGGGCGATTCGTCCATCGGATTCGCGTGTGGCGCGCAGGGAAAACTCGACCACGGCCTCACCGCGCGTCGTGTCGATCTCGAAACGGCGGATCTCGGTATTGATCTGGAAATCGGGGCTCACACGGTCGCCCGGTCGGCTGACGGCGCCGATGCGCGAGGTGTTCTCGAAAGTCGCGACCATGCGCGACTGGACCAACGCGGGCAACTGATCGGCCCATTGCGCTCCGGGCAGATAACTCAGCGAGCCGTCGCTGCTGCGCACAACAATACGCTCGCTGTTAAGGATCTGGATCGTTGAAGGCTCCGCGATGAGCAGCAGGCCGGGCAGGCTGCGGGCGGCGTCGATACGCTGTTCCGGCGCGCTCAGGCTGAAGACGGTGAGCGCCGGTGCAGCACCACATGCAGCGACGAGGCCGGACAGGGCGATGGTCGCGAGCAGAGCGCGCAGGCTGCGGAGCCCGAGCCGGATCCCGTGCGACCGGCCTACCCGTTTTTCTGACGATCTGTCGGACACTTTCCTCACGCTCCCGTTACATTGTTCCTCAGCACCTTGTCCGAAAAACCTCATGGAAATCCTCTGCATCATCCTAGCGCCGCGCGCCGCCATATTCCGGCACGTTCGACTCGCCGCCGAAGATGATCTGCTGCGGATTGCGTTCGATCGCCCGCACCGCGCGGCTGATATCCTGCAAGGTCCGCCGCCCGTCATCCGCCAGCGCGCGATATTCCTGCAGGCCCGGCCCGGTGAAGCGGTTGATCCCTGCCGTGATCTCCTGCGTGCGCGCGTCAAGATTCTCGGCCAGCGTGCGGATTGCCACTGCGGCTTCGCGGATATCGTCGAAAAGTCCCTCGCCGGCTTCACCCTCGGCGGTGCCAAGGAAGCTCTGCGCCGCTTCCAGTACACCGTCGATGCGATCAGCCGATGCGTTCAGCTTCTCCGAAATCGAGACGGCATTGGAGATGATCTGGTCGGCATCGGTGCTGCGTTCGCCGAGAACCTGCGCGAAGCGCTCGACATTCTCAAGCGTACCGGTGAGCTGCTGCGGGTCGATCGCCTCGGTGAGGCCGGCGAGATCCTGCATGACCGTATCGAAATTGCCGCTATTCGCGGCGAGCGTATCCGAGAAGGCCGAGACATTCGCCAGGGTCTCGCGCAGCACTTCGCGATCGATCGCGGCGACGAGCCCGTTGATCTCGTCGAGCGCGCTGTCGACCCGCGCGCGGGTTGCGCCGAGATCGTCGGTAAGTGTAGCGACATTGTCGATGATGCGATCCGTATCCGCGCTGCGGGCACCCAGCACGGAGGTGAAGCTCTCGGCATCCGCAACGATGCGGCGCAGGCGGTCCGGATCGAGCGCGCCGGCGATTCGGGTCGCATCCTGGATGATCGCGTCGAAATTCTCGCGGTTGTCGGCGAGCGTGCCGCTGAATTCCTGGATATTGGCCAGCGTCTGCGTCACGTCCTCGCGATCGACGGCATCAAGCAGGCTCGTGACCTGGGCAACCGCGCCGTCGATCTGCTGTGCCGTGGTTTTGAGATTGTCGGTCAGCGTCGCGGCATTGGCGATGACCTGCGAGACCTGATCGTTGTTGTCCGCCAGCATCTGCGAGAAACTCTCGACATTGGTGATGGTGGCATTGATGCGATCGGCATCGATCGCCTCGATCCCGGCCGCGACGGAATCCAGCGTCTGCTCGAACTTGATCGAGGTCTGGTTCAGGCGATCGGCCATCGCGCTCGCATCGGCGAAGATGGTGTCGATCTGGTCGCGGCTATCGGAAAGGGTCTTGGTGAATTCCTCGACGTTGCGCACCGTCTGCGCAACCACTTCGGGGTCGACGGCCGAGACGATGGCATTGGTCGAGCGCGACAATTCGTCGAGTGAATCGGCGAGCGGGCCGACACGTTCCGCCGCCTGTCCGACCTGATCGAGGAAGTTGTCGATACCGGGTGCATTGTCACTGAGCGCCTGCGAGAACGCCTCGACATTGCTGATCGTCGCGGTGATGGTCTGCTGGTTCTCGTCCACGAGCGCGTTGATCCGCTCCAGCGTATCGGCGGCCTGGCGTGCGATGTCGCGACCGGATTGGATGAGGTCCTGAAAATCGGAGCGTTCGGCGGTTATTTCCGGAAGGGGTTCGCCGGGCTCGGAGGTCAGGTGAGGCGCCTCAGGCGTACCGCCGGTGAGCGAGATATTCGCAATCCCGGTCAGCCCCTGATATTCCAGTTGCGCGCGTGTATCCGCACGAACGGGCGTATCCGCCATGATCTGGATCTGCGCCACGACCCGGCTCGGATCATCGTCGTCGAGTTGCAGGGATTGCACATCCCCCACACGCAGCCCGTTGAAGGTCACGGGGGAGCCGCGCGAGAGCCCGGCCACTGAATCGCGGAACACGATTTCGACGGTCATTCGCTCCTGGCCGCGCTCGCTGACGGCGAACCAGTAGACGAACAGAAATCCCGCTGCGACGACGAGCAGCGTGAACAAGCCGATCAGAGCGTAATTCGCCCGGGTCTCCATTCCGTCAATGTCCTTCCTGCGGCGCAGTTTCCACTGCGCGCGCCCGCTTTCCGTGGAAATAGCTTCTTACCCACGGATGATCCGATTCGAGCATGGTGCGCATCGGACCCTCACATACCACCTTCCCGTCCGCCAGTGCCGCGATCCGGTCGCAGACCGTGAAGAGACTGTCGAGATCATGAGTCACCATATAGACGGTGAGGCCCAATGTCCGTTGCAATGTTGCAATGAGGTCGTCGAAATCCGCAGCGCCGATCGGATCGAGCCCGGATGTGGGCTCGTCGAGAAACACAATATCCGGGTCGAGCGCCAGCGCCCGCGCCAGCGAGGCGCGCTTGATCATGCCGCCGGAGAGTTCCGACGGGAGCTTGTCGGCGGCATCCGGCTTCAGCCCGACCATGTCGATCTTGAGCATGGCAAGCTCGTCCATCAGCCTGTCGGGCAGATCGAGATGCTCGCGCATCGGCACCTGGATGTTCTGTTTCACGGTCAGTGCGGAAAACAGCGCGCCCTGCTGAAAAAGCACACCCCAGCGCCGTTCCATCGCGCGGCGCTCCATGTCGCTCAGGCTGTCGAGGTCGCGACCGAATACCTCGATGGAGCCCGCGCGCTTGGGGATAAGGCCGAGAATCGCACGGGTGAGTACGGATTTGCCCTGGCCGGAACCGCCGACGAAGCCGAGAATCTCGCCGGGAAAAACGTCGAGATCGAGATCCTTCATGATGGTCTTGGTGCCGAAACCGACCTCGAGCCCGCGCACACGGATGATCGGCTCCCCCTTCGCGGGCGGTGTCAGCGTTTCCGGCGCGGTCGCGGTTGCGCTCATTCCGGTTCCTCAATAATCGATCGCGGCGAAGAAGATGGCGAACAGGCCGTCCATCACGATCACCATGAAGATCGCCTTGACCACCGATGATGTCACCCGGCGCCCGAGCGATTCGGCGGAGCCCTGCACCGCCATGCCCTCGATGCAGGCGATCACGCCGATCACAAGTGCCATGAACGGCGCCTTGATCAGGCCCACGAAGAAGGTGTTGAGCGCGATGCCCTCACGCAGCCGATCGAGAAAGACGTCCGGCGTGATTCCACCATAGATCCATGCCACCACCATGGCGCCGAACAGTGCGGACATCGAGGCCAGGAAAGTGAGCAGCGGCAGGCCGATGACGAGCGCGAGCAAGCGCGGCACGATCAGCACTTCGATCGGGTCCAGCCCCATGACCCGGATCGCATCGATCTCCTCGCGCATCTTCATCGAGCCGATTTCTGCCGTGAATGCCGATCCGGACCGGCCGGCCACCATGATCGCGGTGAGCAGGACGCCGAGTTCACGCAGAACGAGGATGCCCACGAGATCAACGACGAAGCTCGTCGCGCCGAAGCGCTGCAGCTGAAAGATGCCCTGTTGCGCGATGATGGCGCCGACGAGGAACGAGATCAGCGTGATGATCGGCACGCCCTTGAACGCGATATGTTCGAGCTGGTTGACGACTGCCGTGCCACGGAACCGGCGTGGATGAAGGGCAAGCCGGCCCGTCGCCGTCAGAATTTCGCCCAGAAACGATACGCCGGTCAGGATATCGCGCCCGCTCTCGACCATGACACTGCCGACATCTTCGAGCATGTCGACGAAGCGGGATTTATGCACCTGGCGCGGCGGCTCGGTCTGGCGGCGCCCAACCTCGCGCAGCAGGATCGCCTGTTCCTCGCGCTGGTTGACGAGAGAGACGGTCGCCCCGTCGGTTTCCCATTGCACCTTGGCTTGCGACAGCATCAGCGCGCCAAGCGTATCGAAGCGCGTCAGCCCTGCGAGATCGACCTCCACCTGCTTGTTGCCGCTGATCTGGCCGGCCATGCCGTCAAGTGCGGCGGACACAGCCTCCCCATGCGCTGCGACCCAATCGCCGGAAAGCGTAAAACCGGCTTCACCGGTACGCTTCGCACGTGGCTCGTGCTCTTTTGCAGCTGCGGATCGGGAGTGAGCCGTCAAGGAGAATTCGCTCTTTGTGGTGGTCGCATGGCGCAATGGTGATAGCCTGTCAGGCAATGCCGAGTCGAGGCGTAAACGAATCCTGAAGACGGTGAAACGATGAAACGGAGTCTGGAAGTCGCGATCGAAACCTTTCCGATCGCGGGAAAATTCACGATCTCACGGGGATCGCGGACCGAGGCCGTTGTGGTCACGGCGACGATTCGCGAGGGCTATGGCACGGGGCGAGGCGAATGCGTGCCCTATCGCCGCTATGGCGAATCGGTCGAGGGCGTCGTCGAGACCATCGAGACGGCACGCGACTTGATCGAATCCGGCGGTGATCGCACGGCGCTGCTCGACAAGCTGCCTGCGGGTGCGGCGCGCAATGCCCTCGATTGCGCATTATGGGATCTCGAGGCGAAGCTGAGTGAGGTCCCCGCCCATGTCAGCGCCGGTATCGATCGCCTCCCGCCGATCACCACCGCCTACACGATCAGCCTCGACACGCCGGAAGCGATGCATGCGGCAGCGGCCAAGGCATCATCGCGGCCGATCCTGAAGATCAAGCTCGGCGCACCCGATGGTGACATCGAGCGCATCCGCGCCGTACGCGAGGCGGCGCAGGAGGCGGTGCTGCTCGCCGATGCCAACGAGGGCTGGCCGGCGGAAGACGTGCAGCGCTATATCGATGCATGCGCCGATGCCGGGTTCTCGCTGGTCGAGCAGCCGCTCCATGCCGATGCGGACGAGGCCCTGCGGGATGTCGAGCGCCACGTCCCGCTCTGCGCGGACGAGAGCGCGCATGATCGCACGAGCCTGCCGCGGCTCGTGGGGCTCTACGATCTGGTCAATATCAAGCTCGACAAGACCGGCGGCCTCACGGAGGCTCTGGCCATGGCCGAGGCGGCGCAGAAACGCGGCTTCGGCATCTTCGTCGGCTGCATGCTCGGCTCGTCCCTCGCCATGGCGCCAGCCATGCTGCTGACGCCGCAGGCCCGGTTCGTCGACCTGGACGGGCCGCTTCTGCTGGCGAAGGATCGCGACAACGCCATGCATTATCACGACGGGCTGGTTCATCCGCCCGAACGTGCGCTCTGGGGCTGATTGTCGGTTACGCGCAACAGGGCTGCGCCGCGCAACACGAAGGCGCCGCCGATCAGCGCGGGCGGGATCATCAGCAGATAGGTCGCAGTGCCGAGATCGGGATAGGCCTGCCCACTCACCACCATGCCGGTTGCGGTCGTGAGTGCCATTGCGGCGGCAAACAGCCCCTGCGCCTTGCCACGCGCACCGACCGGCGCGTGACGCGTCAGCGCGGACATCATGCCGAGATGCGTCGCCCCGAAAGTCAGGCCGTGAAGGATCTGCAGCGCGATGGTGAGACCGAGTCCCGGCGCGAGCGCGAGACCGGCGAAGCGGATCACTGCCGTACCTGCGCCCAGCAGCATCAGCGTGCGCGTCGCTCCGCCATGCCCCACGCCGCGCCCGATCAGCCAGAACAGGATGATCTCGGCGATCACGCCGATCGCCCAGAGCCAGCCGATCAGGGCTTCGGAAATCCCCTGCGCGCGCCACGCGATCGAGCCGAACCCGTAGAGCGTCGCGTGCGCGGCCTGGATCAGGGCACCACCGATGATCAGCCAGATCAGACCTGCCGGCAATGCGGGAAGCCTGCCCTCGGCATCCGCCGTCGGCGCTTCGCTGATCCGCTGCGGTGCGGCCCGTGAGACGACGGCGGCGATCAGCGCGATTCCCACCAGCGCGATGATTGCGGCATCGGCCGGTGCCCGCTCCAGGAGGTACCCGGCGCCGATATTGCTGGCGAGAAAGGCGAGCGAGCCCCACAGGCGGATCCGGCCGTAATCAAGCCGCGCATCCGCTCGCACGGCATCCGTGGTGAGAAGTTCGGATGTCGGGGCGAGCGGTGCCTGTGCGAGCGCGACAAGAATCACGACGAATCCGATCGCCAGGGCGCCTTCCAGCCCGAGCAGGGTCATGTAGAGCAGGGCGAGAGCGAGTTGCGCCAGCATCAGAAGCCGGCGCGCCTCGACACCTTTTTCCGTGAGCGCTAACAGCGGCGTCGTCGCAATGATACGCACGACGAGCGGCAGCGCCACGATGATGCCGATCGCCGCCGGCGAGATATCCCGCGATTCGAGCCAGACGGGAAAGAACGGCATATAGATGCCGATTCCGGCGAAGATCGCCGCGCTCAGGGCCGATAGCCGCAGGGCGGGGGAGGGCGGCAGTTTCGAGCGCGGCATGCTGGACGATCAGTTGCGGGAATGGCCGGGGTGGGTCGGTGCAAAACCATCGACCATACGAAGGTTCATAGCACGGAGTGACAGTCGCGGCGCAATCTCCGACTGACGAGACGAGTCCGCATTTGCACCACGCGAATCGGGCGCCATGCTGGTCGCTCCGGGCAGACGCGACACTGAAATCCGGGTTCTCGCCCGATGGCGGGCTGCCGAAGCGGCGCAACCGCACCCCCGGGTAACTGCCTATATACGCATTGAAACAAAAGGACTTTGCGCTTCCGTGAGGGCAAGTCCTTATTGAC
>NZ_DATGCW010000253.1:0-7476 GCF_035311605.1 Saliniramus sp. | reverse complement strand
TGATCCGCTTCGTCGGCTCTGCTGCCGATCCGCGCACGCGGACCTTTCCCGCGGAGATCGCGGTGGACAATCCCGACAGCACGATACCGGCGGGGATCAGCGCACAGGTGCGTATCCCCACCGAAGAGACCCTGGCGCATTTCCTCTCGCCCGCCACCCTGGCGCTGTCCACCGACGGGCGCCTCGTCGTGAAGACGGTGGATGATGAGGATGTCGTCGTCGCCCACACGGTCTCCATCGTGCGCGCGCAGAGCGACGGCATCCATGTCGCCGGCCTGCCCGATACGGCGCGGGTGATCACCATCGGTCAGGGCTTCGTCAATCAAGGCGATACCGTCGCGCCGCATCCCGACGAGCGTGATCCGCCAAGGCCCGAGGATGATCCCCAAGCCGTCACGCAGGCGCCGGATACGCAAGCGCCGGACATGCAAGGCGATGCGCAGGCGGTCAGCCCGCTCGATCCCACTGACCCGGCTTCCGAACTGTTCGGCGACGAGGCACAGATGCCCTCACCGGGAGCGCAATGATGCTGATCGATGCCGCCTTTGCCCGCACCCGGGTGGTGCTGTTTCTTCTGGCGATGATCCTGGGGCTCGGCGCGATCGCCTACCAGACGATCCCCAAGGAGGCGACGCCGGAAGTCCCGATCCCGGTGATCTATGTCACAACCGGGCTCGACGGCATCTCGCCGGAGGATGGCGAGCGTCTGCTCCTGATGCCGCTCGAAACCGAACTTGGCACCATTGCCGGCCTGCGGGAGATGCGCTCGCAGGCGAGCGAGGGCCATGCCTCCGTGACGCTCGAATTCGAACCCGGATTCGATGCCGAAGCCGCGCTCGAATCCGTACGCACGGCCGTGGATCAGGCCCGCCCCGACCTGCCGACGGATGCGCGCGAACCCTCGGTGAACGAGGTCAATACGGCGCTCTTTCCCGTTCTCACCGTGATCGTCTCCGGCAATGCTCCGGAGCGTAGTCTCAACCGGGTCGCGGGTGATCTGCGCGATACGATCGAGGGCGTTGAGGGGGTGCTCGAAGTCGATATCGGCGGGCGGCGCGACGAACTCGTCGAGGTGCTGATCGATCCCACCATCTTCGAGACTTACCAGATTACCTTTCAGGAGCTGATCAGCCAGATCGAGCGCAACAACCGTCTGATCGCCGCCGGCACCATCGAGACGCAGGCCGGGCGCGTCGTGCTCAAGGTGCCGGGTCTGATCGAGAACGAGGCGGATGTGCGCGACATGCCCGTGATCGTGCGCGACCGTACCGTGGTGACCTTCGCCGATGTCGCCAATGTGCGGCGCAGTTTCGAGGACGCGCAAGGCTTTGCACGCATCGACGGGCAGCCGGCTCTGGCGCTTGAAGTCAAGAAACGGGTGGCGGCCAACATCATCGAGACGGTGGATGGCGTGCGTGCTGCGGTCGATGCGACAGAGGCCGGGTGGCCCGGCAATATCAGCGTGGATTACACGCTCGACATATCCAAATATGTGCACGAGATGCTCGGTGATCTCGAATCCAACGTCATCGCCGCCGTGATTCTGGTGATGATCGTGATCGTTGCGGCACTCGGGTTGCGCAATGCCCTGCTCGTCGGCCTCGCCATTCCCGGCGCCTTCCTCGGCGGCGTCGCGGCCCTGTGGATGATGGGCTACACCATGAATGTGGTGGTGCTGTTTGCGCTGATTCTCGTCGTCGGCATGCTCGTGGACGGGGCCATCGTCACCACGGAGCTGGCTGATCGCAAGCTGCAACAGGGGGAGCCGGCGCGTGAGGCTTATCGTGCGGCGGCCAAGCGCATGGCATGGCCGATCATCGCCTCCACGGCGACGACGCTGAGTGTCTTCGTGCCGCTGCTGTTCTGGGGCGGTGTGGTCGGCGAGTTCATGAAATATCTGCCGATCACGGTTCTGCTGACGCTCACCGCCTCGCTCGCCATGGCGCTGATCTTCATACCCGTCGCCGGCGGCCTGATTGGGCGCCGGCGTGTGCAGAGCGCCACTGCGCAGGCGCAATTGCGCGCGGCGGAGACCGGAGATCCGCGCGAAATGCATGGACTCGCGGGATATTACATCCGCCTGCTCGAACGCGCGATCCGCCGCCCCGGCCTCACGCTGCTGCTGGCCATGGCCCTGTTGCTCGGTTCTTTCGCCGCTTACGGCAAGCTCGGCGCCGGCATCTCCTTCTTTCCCGTAATCGAGCCGGATTTCGCCCAGGTGCAGGTGCGCGCCCGCGACGATCTCTCGGTGCATGAACGCGATGCGCTGGTGCGACGGGTGGAGGAACGCCTGATCGTCATGGAGGAGATCGACAGCGTCATTGCGCGCTCCTTTGCCGATTCGCGCGAGGATCCGGAGCTGATCGGCACGATCCAGCTCGAACTGATCGACTGGGATGCCCGGCGCCCTGCTGCCGAGATCGCCCAGGAAATCCGCGAGATGACGACCGATTTCCCCGGGATCGCCCTGCAGGTTCGCCTGCAATCCATGGGGCCGGGCACCGGCAAGCCGGTCCGGCTCGAAATGCGCGCCGCCGATGCGCAGATCCGCGCCGAGGCTGTGGAGACCGTTCGGGCGCAGATGAAGCGGCTCGGCGGCTTCACCGATGTCACGGACACGCTGCCGCTGCCCGGGATCGAGTGGCGCATCAACGTCAACCGCTCGGAAGCCGCGCGCTTTGGCGCCGATGTCAGCCTGCTTGGCCAGGCGGTGCAATTGCTCACGCAGGGCGTGACCATCGCCGATTTCCGCCCGGAAAGCGCCGATGACACGGTCGATATCCGCGTGCGCTTCCCATCCGGAGACCGCACGCTGGAAGCGCTTCAGGGGCTGCGTGTGCCGACGCAGACGGGGCTGATTCCGATCACGAATTTCGTCAGCTTCGAACCGGCGCCGCGCACAGGCGCGATCCAGCGGCTGGACCAGCGTCGCATGGTCGCCGTCGAATCCGGCGTCGCACCCGGATTGCTGGTGGATGAACGCATCCGCGCCCTGCGCGCAGCGCTGGAGGAGGCGGATCTGCCGGAGGCCGTCGCCTGGTCCTTCGCCGGCGAGGCGCAGGACCAGGCGGAGGCGCAGGAATTCCTCGCCGGCGCCTTCGCAGCGGCGATCGTACTCATGTTCCTCATCCTCGTCACCCAGTTCAACAGTTTTCGCCAGGCGGTGATCGTGATGAGCGCCATCGTATTCTCGATCGCGGGCGTGCTGATCGGACTGATCATCACCGGTCGACCGTTCGGGATCGTCATGGGCGGGATCGGCATCATCGCGCTGGCCGGGATCGTGGTGAACAACAATATCGTGCTGATCGACACCTACAACGTCCTGCGCGGCGAGGGGGCCGGCGTGCGCGATGCGATCCTGCGCACCGGCGCCCAGCGCCTGCGTCCGGTCGTGCTCACCTCGCTGACCACGGCGCTCGGCCTGCTGCCGATGGTGCTCGGCATGAATATCGATTTTTTCCGCAGGGTGATGGTGTTCGGTGCGCCCTCCACGCAATGGTGGGTGGAACTCTCCAGCGCCATCGTCGGCGGGCTGCTCGTCGCCACCGTGCTGACGCTGCTGCTGACACCCGCCATGCTGATGCTGGCGCACGGACGCGAGCGTGCGCACGCCACAATACAAAAGGACGAAACGCGTGGCTCACAAGATGAGGCCGCGCAACCCACCTGAAGGACGCCTCAGGCGAAGAGGCGCTCGTCTTGCAGGTCGGCATAGAGATGCGCGACTTCTTCGCCGTAGCCGTTATATATCTGTGTGGGAATCTGCTCGTCCGTGCCGAGCATGCGCTCGCTTGCCTGACTCCAGCGCGGATGCGGCACGTCCGGATTCACATTGGCCCAGAAACCGTATTCGTCGCTGGCAAGCTCTTCCCAGAAGGAAACGGGGCGCTCTTCCGTGAAGCTGATGCGCACGATCGACTTGATCGATTTGAAACCGTATTTCCACGGAACGATGAGACGCAGCGGGGCGCCGAACTGGTTGGCGATGGGCTGGCCGTAGATGCCGGTGACCATCAGCGTCAGATCATGCGTCGCTTCCTCCATGGTCAGCCCCTCGGTATAGGGCCATGGATACCAGGCCTGACGCTGGCCGGATGCGATGCTCGCGTCTTCGAAGGTCTGCATCACCACATATTTCGCCGATGACAACGGACGCGCCATGGCGATCAGATCGCGCATGGGAAAGCCCGTCCAGGGCACAGCCATGGCCCAGGCCTCGACGCAGCGGAAGCGATACAGGCGCTCTTCCAGATCGACGCTGCGGATCAGCCTGTCGATATCGATGCTGCGCGGTTCCTCGACAAGCCCGTCGATCATGATGCTCCAGGGGCGGATCTCGAGCGATTGTGCCGCCGCCGCGACGCGTTTGGAGGAGCCGAATTCGTAGAAATTGTTGTAATTCGAGGCGACACTCTCATCGGTAATCGCACGATCCAGCGTGAAAGCCGGGTCGCGGGAAACGGGATAGAGATCGCTGGTGGGATCGTCTTCACGGGCGACAGCGTTTTCGCCGCAGGCCGCCAGGCCGGGCATTGCGGCAAGGCCGATACCGGCGGCAGCGCCCTTGAGGAAGCGGCGCCTGTTGCGAAAAACATTCTCTGGCGTCGCCTGACTCTCCGGGATTTCCCAGCTGCGTTTGTTTCTGATCAGCATTCAATCTCTCCAGGGCGATCACGACGACGACTTGCACTCCGCAAAGGAATTCGTGCTTCAGCGCCGAATTGCCCTTGCGTCATGTTTGCCGATGACCAGATGTGATGCGCAGGCGGCGTTCTGGCAATGCCGCGCGACGCGCTTACCGGGATCCTCACGGGCTCGTGACCGATATTGATCCTCGCGGGCTGCCGGTGCGTAGACCAACCCTTGAATGACCGGGTCTCGAGGAGCGGGAATTGGCGCGCGGCAAACTGCATGTGGTCTGGTTCAAGCGGGATCTGCGTGTGACCGACCACGCGTCGCTGGCCGATGCTGCGCGCATTGCGAGCGAGCGCGGGGAAGCGGTTTTGCCGCTTTACATCGTCGAGCCGGAGCTGTGGCGCGAGCCGGATTATGCGGCGCGCCATTACGCCTTCCTGGCCGAGGCTCTGGAAACGCTGCGCCACGATCTCGCTCGTCTCGGGCAGCCTCTGGTCGTGCGTGTGGGCGCGGTCTGCGCTGTCCTTGCTGATATCGTGCAAAGCCGTGGGATAGCGGCGATCCATGCCCATGAGGAGACCGGCAATAGCTGGACCTATGCACGTGACCGGTCCGTCGCTGCCTGGTGCCGCGAACGGGGCATCGCCTTTCACGAACAGCCCCAGAGCGGTGTGATCCGCCGCCTCGGCAACCGCAACGGCTGGGCGCGCCGCCGTGACGGCTTCATGCGTCGCCCGCTCGTGGCCGCGCCCGCAGCCTTGCCGGCGATCGCCGGGCTCGATCCCGGAGCGCTCCCCGCACCCGCCGATCTCGGCCTCGCGCCGGATCCGTGCCCGCAGCGTCAGGCGGGGGGGCGGGCAGCGGCGCTGGAACGGTTGCAGGGCTTTCTCGAAGAGCGCGGCGCGCCCTATCGCGCGGGGATGGCGAGCCCGCTGACGGCTTTCGCGGCGTGTTCGCGGATATCGCCGCATCTCGCGCACGGCACATTGTCGATGCGCGAGGCAGTGCAGGCGGCGGCGGTGAAGCGCTTGGCGCATCAGGAGGACAAACGCTGGCGCGGGGCGATCTCCTCCTTCGCGTCGCGATTGAGCTGGCGCTGTCATTTCATGCAGAAGCTCGAAGCCGAACCGCTGATCGAGACACGTCATCTGCATCGTGCCTATGACGGCTTGCGCCCGACCATGCCCGATCGCGAGCGGCTCGGCGCCTGGGAGCGTGGCGAGACCGGGCTGCCCTTCGTCGATGCCTGCATGCGCGCGCTGATCGCCACCGGCTGGATGAATTTCCGCATGCGCGCCATGCTGATGGCGGTGGCGAGTTATCATCTTTGGCTCGACTGGCGCGCCCCCGGCCTGCATCTCGCGCGGCTCTTCACCGATTACGAGCCGGGCATCCACTGGCCGCAGGTACAGATGCAATCGGGCACGACCGGGATCAACACCATCCGCATCTACAATCCGGTCAAGCAGGGGTATGACCAGGACCCGCAGGGGCGCTTCATCCGGCAATGGCTGCCCGAACTCGATGCGGTTCCGGATCGCTTCATCCATGAGCCGTGGCGCTGGGAGGAGGCGGGGCGGGTGCTCGACCGGGCCTATCCGACGCCGGTCGTCCACCATGTCGAGGCCGCGCGCCAGGCCCGCGACAAGGTCTGGGCGGTGCGCCGCGGGCGCGGATTCGGCGATGGCGCGATGCGGATCCAGGAGAGGCACGGCAGCCGCAAGAGCGGCCTGCCGGTCATACGCGAGGGCTCCCGCAAACGCGGTGGCAACACCGATTCCGGGCAGCTCACCCTCGATTTCGGCACTTCGGACGGCGCTCCTGTCAGCACTGGATCGACATCATGAAGATGCGCCGCAAGGGCGATCTGCCGCAAAAGATCTGCGCCGCCTGCGGGCGCTCCTTCAGTTGGCGTCGCAAATGGGCGCGTGACTGGGAGAGCGTGCGCTATTGTTCGCAGCGCTGCCGTGGAACCGGCGGGCGCGAGCCGTCGGCGCAGGATGATACCCAAGGCACATTTCCGGCGCGTTGAATCTGTGGCGCGCACGCCACACCTTGGATTCATCCTCAACAAGCCATCGTCATGCAATCGCTCCGCCCCGATTGCGCCATAAAGCGAAGTCATCTTCATATTCAAATAAAGTCGTGAAAAATCAAATGCTTGCGCTGTCTTCGCGGCGTGACTGCTTTTTTTCGCGAGAGATTTTCCGGGCGCAGATCCCCGAGCGGGCGTGCCGGCACGGACATGGCTTGGGCGTGGTATCCCTCAAACGCTTTCTTTATGAAAGCGAGGGATAAAAAACCGCATCCAGGGGGGCAGAGGAAGGCGATGAGCGAGCGCACATACGACAAGAGCAAATTGCCGAGCCGCCATGTGACGCAGGGGCCGGCGCGCGCGCCGCACCGCTCTTACTATTACGCCATGGGTCTGACGGAAGAGCAGATCAACCAGCCCTTCGTCGGCGTGGCAACCTGCTGGAACGAGGCCGCCCCGTGCAACATCGCGCTGATGCGCCAGGCCCAGGCCGTCAAGCACGGCGTCGCCCATGCCGGCGGCACCGCCCGGGAATTCTGCACCATCACCGTGACCGACGGCATCGCCATGGGTCACCAGGGCATGTATTCCTCGTTGCCCTCGCGTGACTGGATCGCCGACTCGGTCGAACTCACCATGCGCGGCCACAGCTACGACGCGCTGGTCGGTCTCGCCGGCTGCGACAAGTCGCTGCCTGGCATGATGATGTCGATGGTGCGGCTGAACGTGCCTTCGGTCTTCATCTTTGGCGGCTCGATCCTGCCCGGCAGTTTCAGGGGCCAGCCGGTCACCGTGCAGGACGT